>DXCG01000007.1 GCA_019116145.1 Candidatus Phocaeicola gallistercoris | reverse complement strand
TATGGATATCGCCGGAAAAATATGTCCGCCGGTTCCTCCTCCGCTGATTATCACTTTTATACTTTCTTCCATGCTTGCTTAATAATTTCTTGCAAAAATAGGAATAAACTCGTAAAGTGTTTATGCGTTTCTGAAAATATTTTTACTTGGCACTAAAATAATTAAGAGAAATAATTACGAAGCATTAGCCACAATAGATATCTATACCAAATTAGCCAACTAACTTATTGCAAATTAGTTGGCTAATTCAGGAATAGAGAAACCGCGACACAATCTTACATAGAGGCTACAACCATCAGATAGAACAATAGCGGAAAATCATCTTCATCCTAATTTGTTAATGTCACAATCAGCGAAGCAACCGTTGCTAAAACAGAAATAACAGACAACCAAATGCTAGCTGAATTATTCTGATTGATATTACTTTGTCCAGCCTTTGCTTTATTCGGCTCCACATAAACAATATCATTTTGTTGCAAATAATAGCAAGGTGAATTAAAAAGCTCGGCTGAACGAAGGTCATGGAATAGGACTGTACGTATACCATCCTTTTCACGAATAACCGCCACACGGTCTCGCCGCCCGTAAATCGTCAAATCGCCTGCCATACTCAGTGCTTCGAGTAACGTAATACGGTCACCTGAAATCGTAAAACTTCCAGGACGGGCAACTTCACCCATTACAGAAATCTTAAAATTCAAAAACTGTATTGTTACAATCGGATCTTTTATCAAATCTTCTTCTATCAGACGCCGTTTAATCAGGTCTGTCAACTGCAAACGGGTTAATCCCTCCACATACAATTGTCCTAAAATAGGGAAATCAATATAACCGTTAGAGTCAACCAAATAGCCCAGCACACGGTTTTGTCCGCTTGTTTCTTTCCCCAATTCATAAGTGACCAATGGCATATTGAACGGAACAGCCAATTCCGGGTCTTTACTATTAACCATAATAGCCAACAAGTCGTCTTTATGGATAATCACTTCGTATTTTTGTTCAATCTCTTGCTGTTTCAAGGGATCAACATCCTGTAAATAAACGACATTCTTAGTCGAACGGCAAGATACCAGCACTAATGATATCATTGCCAAACAGAACCATACTTTTTGTTTTTTCATCACACTAATACACATTAATCTATATTTGTTTGAACAGAATTTTCTCATCGGTGCAAAAGCACTACTTTTATACTATGAAATAGTGAAAAAAAAGTCCAACGTCCGATTAACATCGGGCATAATGGCATTATCTGTCTTTTCCACCAATATCTTTTATGAAACGAATACAATTTCCCTTTATAATAATTCGCTGGCCGTGTCCCGTTTTGAGGTGTATAATGTCCAAAATTACCAACGTAAAAAATTAAGTTTATAACCCGCCGGACTCTCTTTTCCGCAACTGGCTGGAAGCCGGGAAACTCTTCCATAGGCAAGCCGATATAATTAACAGCTATACAGCCAAATATCTTCCAAAGCTTTAACATGCCAACAGAGCGCACATCATCCAACAATTGTTCTTTATCTATCTCCCGTTGATGAACATGCAAAAACAATGCCCAATCACAAATTTGGCGTAATCCTACACCTTCCATAATGAAATGTTTCACCAAGTGAAAAAACAGATAAAACGCATTAAAATTAATCGGTGGAAGCCAAATATCTGTTTCTGCTAAAACTTTATAGGATGATGTATTTTGAAAATACCGATTGACTATACCTTGCAACTTGCAATCCATAAACGGATCATCCGAATAAGTAACCAACCGATGCACTTCCACTATCACCTGATTCCGGCTAAAATGGCAATGCGCTCTATTTTCGCTTTCTTCTCCTGTTGCAATCCCATAATTCCGTACGACATTACAAGCTTGAACATATTCCTCTGAAGAAACATATAAATCAATATCCCCACACTGGCGCTGTTCCGGATAGCGGTAATATTGCGCAACTCCCTGCCCTTTTAATAAAACTGCATGAATCCCAGCCGTCCGCAAATCCTTGCTTATTTCTTTTAAAGTATGATTCAACAGCACATAATGCCGCTTCATAGCCACTACCTGCATCTGCAACCAACGTATTTCTGAAAGAGGTGGACGATAGGCAACCGGCAATTTCTCTATACCGTCTGCCAAAACACCTAGCACCGTCTGTTTTTGCCCCATTTCAAGAAGGTTACGCCATGCGACCTCTCCCTCAAAAAGTGTTACATCAATTGCTTTGTTCCACAATCCAGAACGAAGCAAAGCAAAAAATTGCTGCTCCAAGCGTTCTATTCCACCAGTCCCACTTTTACCCATTGCTCACACAAGGAAGCAGCATCCCGCACAGCTAATTCCCGTGCAATGCCATATCTTTTTATCAATAAATCCGCCAATTGCTCTACGCTAAATTCTTTTTCCTCTACTTGTTCCCAAAGATAAGCAGCAGAAGTATTCAATATCACCAGTTTATTGAAATCAATTTGTTCCAATCCTTCTCCTTCTATGACCCATTCGCCACATATCTTCCGAAGAACAAAACCTTTCCTTATCCGCATATTATAACTGTATCATTTTCTGATTATACTAAAATGACAGCAATCAAACCTCAACTGTCCCTACGGTATGAAGTGCCAACAAAGCTGCCTGCTTATCCGGAAGGCATTCCAAAAAATAACAGCCACACTGCCCGATAACCTTTTCTACCGTATCACATACACCGTCTGACATGCTCCTCACCCATTTCATGCATGAACAAGAAGAAATCAGCGAAGCATACGCTTCCAAACGGTTCAATTTCACTATCCGATTCATTGGCGCTTGCGACAAACGGACAATTGCCTTCAACTTTATTCGTTCATTTTTATAGCATGGAGTTTTCCCGCTCCATGGCGAACCATAAACAAAAACATTATCATCTTCCAACCGAATAACCGGATTATCATCATTCAGTAGTGATGTATCTTCTACATTTTCTAACCAAAGCCGTGCATGTGTACTTTTCCCTGTACCGCTTTTACCTAAAAAGACGAACCCATTTCCTCGATATCTGATGACAGAGGCATGAATTAACAAGGTATTCAGTCTGGCAGTATTGAGTGCAAACAGCAACATCAAACTATTATTTATTCCGAATGCCAACAAGGACAAGGCTTGTGCTTCCCCGACAAAGAGTTTCCCATTACGGAAATTCGGATCTACAACCAATACCGACATGGGAACATCTATATGGTTGGAAAAACCAAAAGCATATCTATCACCACGCTTATACAACCAAATGAAAGCGGCATCATCATCAAAACGGCGTACCAATCCGC
>DXCG01000006.1 GCA_019116145.1 Candidatus Phocaeicola gallistercoris | reverse complement strand
GGTCGAAATAATGACATACATCTACGGCCGCTTTATTGACAGCCTGCAATGCCTTTAGTAGAGGTGCTTTATAGTCGAGGGCTTCTCCCGTGTAAGCAATGAATACAGTAGGGATACACAGCGTGTCGTCTACAATGAAGACAGGAGAAGAGGGGTCCCATGCACTATATCCACGTGCTTCGAACGTGTTTCGTACACCTCCGTTGGGAAATGAAGAACCGTCAGCTTCTTGTTGGACCAATAATTTCCCGGAAAATTCTTCCATGACGCCTCCCTTTCCATCGTGTTCAACAAAAGCATCATGCTTTTCGGCTGTACCTTCAGTTAGTGGTTGAAACCAGTGTGTATAGTGAGTTACTCCAAGTTCGGTTGCCCATTTTTTCATGCCTGCGGCAACCTCATCTGCAATGTTGCGGTCTAAAGCTACACCATTGTCGATAACATCAATCAGTTTGTTGTATATTTTACTGGGTAAATATTTGAACATTTTTTCCCGGTTGAAAACATATTTACCGAAGTATTCGCTTGGGCGTTCTGTAGGGGGGATTATTTCAATTGGCTTTTTATGAAAAGCATTTTCTACGACTCTGAATCTTAATTTTGACATAATAATCGTGTTATTTTATTGAAAAAATTATATTATTCTAAAAAATAGGGAAATCCGATTCCTTTGAACCGGTATTTAAGTTTTATGAATCTTTATCATAAAATATTGTTCTTCAATATCTTTTTTACAGTATTTTCAGGAACTGGTCATATTGTCGTATTGTCAAGGAAAATATGTACTTGCTTAATCTTGCCGCAAAATTACGAAAAAGCCTTGTAATAAGCCAATAAAACATGAAGAAGAATAGAAAAAAGAGCAAGAGATTTTTTTGAAAACATGGTGTGATTTTGTAAAAATGTGAGGGGGATTTTTATGTCATTGGGCAATAAGATTTTCTATAACAGAGAATATGCAGGGAAATTTTTTCGTACTTTTGTGCCTGGAATAAAGATTAGTGAATAAAAATAATATGACATTAGGGAATCAACGATTGATGAGAGAAGTCAAAGATTATGCGATAATCGCATTGGGAATGCTGATGTATGGTATTGGTTGGACAGTTTTTTTGTTGCCGAATGATATTCCATCGGGAGCTGTTCCGGGTATTGCTTCTATTATTTATTGGGCATTCAAGGTGCCGGTTCAGTATACTTATCTGACAATTAATTTTCTTTTGTTGCTGCTTGCCTTAAAAATATTGGGTTTTAAGTTCTGCTTGAAAACCATTTGGGCTGTAGCGATTTTGACTGCTTTTCTGGCTGTAATACAAAATGTAGTAGGCGGTGGTTTGATTCACGATCAGCCTTTTATGGCTTGTGTGCTGGGGGCATCGTTTTGTGGAGGAGGTATTGGTATAGCATTTTCGGCGAATGGAAGTACGGGTGGTACCGATATTATAGCTGCTATTGTTAATAAATACCGAGATATTTCGTTAGGTCGTGTTATTTTGATGTGCGATGTGATAATCATATCGTCAAGTTACTTGGTGTTGCACGATTGGGAACGCGTTGTTTACGGTTATGTCGTATTATTTGTTTCCAGCTTTGTTATCGATCAGGTTGTGAATAGCGCCCGTCAGTCGGTACAGTTTTTTATAATCTCAAGTAAATATGAGGAAATAGGGCATCGGATAAATAAAGATTTGCACCGTGGAGTTACATTTCTTGATGGGGTAGGTTGTTATACAAACAATAATGTTAAAATGATGTTTGTGCTGGCAAAGAAACGTGAATCGAACACAATTTTTCGTTTGATAAAAGATATCGATCCGAAAGCTTTTGTTTCTCAGAGTGCTGTTATTGGAGTTTTTGGAGAAGGGTTTGATCGTATTAAAGTGAAATAAGGTGAAAAGAGAAGTAATGTTGACAAATGTAGAGATAACAAAGCAGATTGCTTCACGTTATCATGTTGTATTGGAGAGGGAAAGTATACATGCTTTTGCTGATATTCTGGTTCCTCGAAAATACAAGAAAGGGGAACGGGTTTTGAGTGAAGGGGAAACTTGTGAATGTATGCGCTATATAGAAAAGGGCATGACTCGTCAGTTTTATTTTAAATACGATAAAGATTTGACCGAACATATCGCGTACGAAGGTGGAATGGTTATTTGTTTGGAGAGCTATTTAAAGAAAGAACCTACACATCTTATGATTGAAACTCTTGAATCTTCTTTCATTTGGGAAATTAATAAAGATGCCATCGAGCAGTTGTCATTAGCATATTCGGATGTGTCGGTTTTGTATCGTAAGTTTTTTGAGTTTTCATTGATTGAATCTCAAATAAAAGCTGATACTTTACGTTTCGAACCTGCACATGAACGTTATAATAAATTATTGCAGTTGCATCCGGAAATATTGAAGCGTGCTCCATTGGTATATGTGGCTTCGCTGTTGCAAATGACTCCTGAAACATTGAGTCGGGTACGCTCTGCAAGTTTAGGATAATGATTCACTGCTTGAGAAAGTAAACATTGAATATAGACATGTTGAAGGCATGTCTTTTTTGCTTTTGTAAAGTTGGTTAGAATAAAATAATACCTCCTTCGAAAGTTGGTTTATGTTTGTAATAAGTGTTATGCTTGTATGAGTGAGTCCAACTATATCCTCCTGAAATAAAAACTTCCACTCCCTTTATGATCTTGTAAGACAGGTTGATGCGAGGTTGTAAAGTATATAAGCGGGAAGGATAATTGCAATGCTTGTTTTTTAAAGTTTCTGTGTGGTAAAAAGCAGCGTCACCGCTTAGCTCGAATTTTGGCGTTAACGCATGATAAATACCTGCCCGATAAAATCCGGAAACAGCAATTTTTTTATTTATATCAGAGTGAAAACTGCTACTTCCTATTTCGGTGTAAGTATATTTGTTTTTAAATCTTACAGCCAAGTTGAGCCAATGTAAACTTCCGCTTGATATTATTAATTGTGTTTGAGTGGAGGGATTCAGATTCACACAACCTATTTGATGGGCTTTTTCATCTGTATTAATATTTACGAGTCCTACCTGAAATCCATGTTTCCCTTTATTCGAAACATTGACAACTCCGGCTTGTAATCCATTGTTTGTGGAACCATAATTTGCCAATCCTAATTGAAAACCATGGTTTCGTGTCGTTATGTTGCTTAATGCAGCTATTTGCGCTCCATTATTGGCTTGTGCCGAAATATTAAGCAGGCTGGTGATTTGCATTCCCTTCAAAGAATCACCCGATGCGTTCATAAGACCACCTATCATTATTCCTTTTTGAGTACTTCCTGCGATGTTGGCAATTCCCGATAATTGAAGTCCGGTACCGTTCTTTCCGTTTATATTCATTATCCCACTTAATGCAACACCATTCATATTATTCCCGGAGAAATTTGCCAATCCACTAAGGGCGAAACCATTGGCCGACTTTCCATTTACATTTAATAATCCTGATAAAGCGACACCTTTGGTATCTCTTCCTGTGATATTGGCGAATCCGGATGTTTGAAAACCATTTACGTCTAACCCTGTAATGTTAGTAATACCAGCTAATTGGAAACCATTTGTTTTGTAAAGAGTGATACTGGAAATAGCATTGAGTCCAAATCCATTTAGAAATTCATAATTGCTTATAAGTCCGATATTAGTATAAGTTTGGTGAGGTTGCTTATGCTTATTTGTAATATTGATAGCAATATTTACGCCTTTTTTTAGTTTTGTTGTTTTCGTTTGGGCATTCAAAAGAAAAGGAGTAAAAAGAAAAATAGCTATAAGTAAACCAATTTTATGGGACATTAATTTCATTATGGCTCTATTTTATGTCTTGATATAAGAAACGTTTAATACTTCTTTTAGGAGTTTTTTCAAATTCTTCCGGATATATTTTGATGTGTGTTATTTGCGAATAAGATGGAAGAACTGCATTAAGTGCTTGGCGGTTTGCTTCCATTGTTTCGCCGATTGCTTGGTCGTTCATATTGTAGGCATATGCTTCTTCAAAGTCCGGATAAACAAGTGCGATCAGTTTTTGGTCGTTTTGTTGTAAAACAATACTTTCAGCTACAAAAGGTAAATTATTAAGTTTTTCTTCTATTTCTTCAGGATAGATGTTTTGTCCAGACGGACCTAACAACATGTTTTTGCTACGGCCTTTGATTGTGATATTACCTTCCGCATCTATGACACCTAAATCGCCGGTATGTAACCATCCTTCACTGTCGATAACATGGGCTGTATCTTGTGCGTTTTTGTAATATCCAAGCATTACATTATCGCCTCTTGTCAAGATTTCTCCTACAATTTCATGAGGATTGGGGCTGTCTATACGGACTTCCATACGTGGAGCTGCTTTACCGCAGGAGCCTATGCGAAAATGTTTCCAGTCTTCATAACAGATAATTGGACCACATTCTGTCATTCCGTAGCCAACGGTGTAAGGAAAGTCAATGTTTTTTAATAGTTGTTCTACTTCTTGATTGAAAGCTGCTCCTCCGATAATTATTTCATAAAATTGACCTCCAAAGCTTTGAATCATTTGGTCTCGTACTGCCGCTTTTATCTTTTCGTTGATGATAGGGACTTTAAGCAGTACTTTCATTTTTAGAGTTTCTAATTTGGGGAGTACTTTTTTCTTAATAATTTTTTCGATGATAAGCGGAACAGCTATAACAATGTGCGGCTTGATTTCATTGAATGCTTGGAATATGATTTTCGGGCTTGGTATTCGGGTGAGGAAATAGATGTGGCAACCACATGCTATTTCGTATAAAAACTCGAAAGCAAGTCCGTACATGTGTGCCATAGGCAACATGGAAACGATGCGGTTGCCGGCTTGAAGAGGAAGAACTTCGAAAGCGAATTGTGTATTCGACCATAACGACCGATAGGGAAGCATTACACCTTTTGAGAAGCTTGTGGTGCCTGATGTATAATTGATAACAGCCAGTTCTTCCGGTTCATCATGCCGATATTGGATATGTTCGCGTCGGAAGTTACGAGGAAATTTCTTTCCAAACAATTCATTCAAATGTTCGCGTGCATATTCCAATTCACTGCTTCTGCATACCTGCAGTGTAAAGTCGGTCATTAGAATAACGCCTTCTATATTGGGCATGTAAGATTCGTTTAACGATTCCCAAATCATGTCTCCTACAAAAAGCAAGCGTGCGTCCGAATGGTTTACAATGTTATGGATGGTATCTGCTTTAAATTCGTGTAAAATAGGAACAGCAACGGCTCCATACGTTATGGTTGCCAGAAAAGCGACACCCCAATGTGCACTGTTCCGCCCGCATATTGCTATTTTATCACCTTTTTTAATACCGCTTTCTTCCAGCAGGATATGTAATTTTTCTATCTTACGGGCAACATCTTTATATTGTAATGTGATACCTTTGTAATCGGTCAATGCATCTAAGTCCCAATTGGACTTGATACTGTTTTCTATAAAAGCGATAAAACTTTTTTCCATTTGGACTGTTTTTTTTTGCACAAATTGTACTATATGTGTGCAAATATATCGTTTTATTCCAAGTTTTCCAATATGAAATGTCTTTTTCTTTTCTATAAGATTACTTGATAAATGTAAAAAAAAGCCTTGAGGTTTTATGATAAATCTCAAGGCTTTTTTCTGTAAGAAAAAGAATCTTTCTTTGAGGTTTTGCTTTATGGATTTTGTTCTCAGTAAACCCTTTCTCCAAAAATCTTGCTCCCTACCCGGATAATTGTCGCACCAGTCCGTATGGCTATTCTGTAATCGTGCGACATACCCATTGAGATTTCACAGAAAGAAGGTTGGTCATTGAAGAAATCATGCTTAAGTTCGTCGAAGAAATGCTTTAACGACAGAAATTCTCTTTCTATTTCTTGTTCATTGTCCGTATTGGTTGCCATGCCCATTACTCCGGCAATCGTTACATTTTTCAGCGATTTCCATTCTCCCGATTGAAGCATGTCCCTGCAGGTGTCGAATGTAAATCCATATTTGCTTTCTTCTTGGGCAATATGTATTTCGAGCAGACAAGCTATCGTGCGGTTATGTTTGATTGCTTGTTTGTTGATTTCACTCAGTAGTTTATAGGAGTCGACAGCCTCAACCATAGCAATGTAAGGTGCTATGTATTTTACTTTATTCGTTTGTAAATGTCCGATGAAGTGCCATTGTATATCATTGGGGAGTGTTGCTTGCTTTTTGGAAAGCTCTTGCTCTTTGCTTTCTCCAAAGATGCGTTGTCCGCCAGAATAAGCTGTTTCAATATATTCATTGGGATGAAATTTCGAAACGGCTACAAGTTTCACGTTATCCGGAATTTCTGCTTGTATTTCTTGTAAATTTTTCAGGATGTCCATTATAAAAGAGTGATATATTTAAATCGTTATTTACCGGCATCCGGAAATTCCGGCTTGTCGTTTTTCCCGGCATTAAAAGGATAAATATCCATAATTGCCGTTTCTGTAACAGAAGCAATGACATAATCGGCCATTGTTCCTTTCATGCCTTCATCCAAATTTTTAACGGCTTCGCGTAAGTCGCTTGCCTGAACAAGAATATTTGTTGCGCTTTTCTTCTCCACACCACTTTTTTCGTCAAGCGTAATGAAGTATAGTTTGCATTTAAACCATTTGTCATCCGCTTCGGCATCCGAAGGGAAAATCTCACTATAGTTGGCACGTTTTATATCGGCCACTGTAAATTCTCCACTTATAAAAGGAGTTATTTCTTCGATAATTCGTGATTCAGCTTCTGTGAAACTGAGAGCATCGACCAAATAAGGTTCCGTTACTTTTTTGGTAATTCCATTTTCGGTCAGCTTTTCGTATCGAATCTTGCATTCAAACCAGTTGTACATTTTTATAAAGTTTCTTAATTTTCCGGGCGCAAAAATACATCAAATTATTCAATGTATGGTAGAAAAGTTTTTAATTTTATTAGGTCTATTCGTACTGTTTGCATCGGTTTTGGCGCATGAATTCTTGCAAATCGGCAGCATAATTCCCTTGCAATAAGATGTGATGATTGCCCAATGGGTTTGTCAGGAAGTAGTTTACTGGTTTTGCCAACTTTATTCTTAATTGTGTTCTACATGCGGTTATCAGATTGGTGTTATCGGTTAAATAACCTTCCGCTACATAGTATTTGTCTAAACATTCTCCTCCACATTTAAAGAGTGTTATATTTCCTTCGTGCATAATCCCTTGGATGGATATACATTTGTTCAGTCCGGAATGATTTCTCAAGATATATTCGTCTGTCATTTGGATAGGAATCGAGCAATGTGCTAATGTAATTTCATTGCTTTGCGAGTTGATAAACGAAATGTTTCCCATAAAAGACGTTTTTCCTGTTACAACTTGTGCCATGAGCATTGTCATGATAGCTTGCAGATCGCCTTCACAACTTGTAGGAATGCCTTCATCGTTCAGTAATGCGGCAGCAACACATCCGGTTGTGTTAAGTTGGCTTAAAATGGAATTGCAAGATAAAGTAATGGCATCGAGATGCATTTCCTCATGTAATAACTTAATCGCTTTATATAAGCGCATGGCACGTAGTAATTCTTCGGGAGTAGTATCCTGACAAGCTTTGGCGTTCGATGAAAAAAGTGTAGCCTGTTCGCCGATTTCATTGTCTGCTATGGAGTAAAATCGTTTGTAAATTTCTTCAATAGGTATGTCGATATAATAAACTCCCCATCGCTGGCTGGCTAAAAAGTAGTCGACATGGCTGGCTATAAGCCAAGGTGCGGGTGTGCCTACAACTCCGATCCGTTTTCCTTTTAGGGCGCGTTTGGCAGCAAAGGCTTGATGATGACGCAATACTTTCTGTGTCATTTCTTGCGGAGTCCCATGTATTATATTGACGCGCATGTCTTTAGAACGGATACTGGCAGCAATTTCCAAAGATGCAGCTAAGGAATTGTTTATTCCGTCCGTCAGTAAAGTTATGGGATAAGGGAATATGCTGAAGTTTTGAGTTACATGCTCTTCTACACCTCCACTCGCGATGAATGCCATTTTATAAGCATTTGATGGAATGGTGTCTGCATCGACATAATTTACTAAATGCAGGGTAAAATGTTGTTCCAACGCAACAAATAACTCTTTATGAATGGTGTAAATTTGTTCTTTTTTATAAGTGTCTGCAGTAAATACAATGAGATATAAATTCATGTCAGTATCGTTTTATAATTTGACAAAACGAAAATATATTTTTCCTTGATAAATTCATGCAGATGTCGAGACGTTTTATTTTTTTTTGATAGAGTTTAGATGCTGTTTAGTTATTCGATAAAAATGCACATCCTTTTACTAAAAAGTATTTATTTGAGCGAAAAGTTGTGCTTTAACTATATAAAATATATATTTGTGACCATATCTTATTTATATTATAGTTATGCCCCAAATATCTATTAGAGGAAAAGAAATGCCAGAGTCGCCTATTCGTAAGTTGGCTCCTTTGGCAGAAAAAGTGAAAGAAAAAGGAATTCATGTATATCATTTAAATATTGGCCAGCCGGATTTGCCGACCCCTAAAGCTGCCCTTGATGCAATTAGGAATATTGACCGTACGGTTTTGGAATATAGCCCGAGCCAAGGATATCGTAGCTATCGTGAGAAATTGGTTGGTTATTATGAAAAGTATAATATACATCTTACAGCCGATGATATCATCATAACTACAGGAGGTTCGGAAGCCGTATTGTTTGCGTTTCTTAGTTGTTTGAATCCCGGTGATGAGATTATCGTTCCCGAGCCGGCTTATGCCAATTATATGGCTTTTGCAATATCGGCCGGTGCGGTTATCCGTACGGTAACAACAACAATAGAGGAAGGTTTTGCTTTGCCGAAAGTTGAGAAATTTGAAGAATTGATTAATGAACGGACAAAGGGCATATTGATTTGCAATCCCAATAATCCTACTGGTTATTTATATACACGTCGGGAAATGAATCAAATCCGTGATTTAGTGAAAAAGTATGATTTGTTTTTATTCTCAGATGAAGTGTATCGGGAGTTTATCTATACGGGCTCTCCTTATATCTCGGCTTGTCATTTAGAAGGCATAGAGCAGAATGTTGTACTGATTGATTCTGTTTCAAAGCGTTATTCGGAATGTGGAATACGTATCGGGGCTTTAATAACCAAGAATGAACAAGTACGTAAAGCGGTCATGAAGTTTTGTCAAGCGCGTTTAAGCCCTCCGTTAATAGGACAGATTGCTGCAGAAGCATCATTGGATGAGCCGGAATCGTATTTTCGTGAAACTTACGATGAATATGTAGAAAGGAGGAAATGTTTAATTGATGGCTTAAACCGGATTCCCGGAGTTTATTCGCCAATTCCGATGGGAGCGTTTTATACTGTGGCAAAACTTCCGGTAGACGATAGTGAGAAATTCTGTGCATGGTGCCTTTCCGATTTTAGTTATGAGGGAGAGACCGTGATGATGGCTCCGGCAGCAGGCTTTTATACGACTCCGGGAGTTGGGCATAACGAAGTGCGTATTGCTTATGTCTTAAAAAAAGAAGATTTAGTGAGAGCATTGTTTGTTTTGCGAAAAGCTCTCGAGGCATATCCGGGAAGGCTGGACGATTAGTATGGATTGGAAGTTTCTTATAGCATATCGTATCTATAAAGATCGGGACGGGAAAAAAGATGTTTCAAGACCGGCAGTGCGGATTGCGATGGCTGGAATTGCAATAGGTCTTGCTGTTATGATTATATCGGTAGCGGTGGCTATTGGTTTTAAGCATCAAGTACGTGATAAGGTTGTTGGCATAGGTGCTGATATTATGGTTACCAGTATGGAAGAAGACCAACTATATCAGTCGAATCCGATTTATGTAAATGATAGTTTGATGCATGCCATAGGAGTGCTTCCGCAGGTCGTACATGTTCAACGTTACGGTACAAAGGCGGGTATGATTATGACTTCCGACAATTTCCAGGGGATGATATTGAAGGGCATAGCCCAGGAATATGATCTTTCTTTTTTACAAGAACATTTGTTGGAAGGAGAGATTCCATGTTTTTCCGATACTGTTTCAAGTAATAAAGTCTTAGTCTCTAAATCGGTTGCCGATAAGCTTTCTCTGAAGGTTGGAGATAAATTGTACACATATTATTTGGAAAACACTATTCGTGCCCGGAGGTTGGCTGTTGTAGGAATCTATCAAACAAATTTTACGGCATTTGACGATTTGTTTTTGTTGACCGATTTTTATACTGTCTCCCGTTTGAATAATTGGCATGAAGGAAATGCCGGGGGATTGGAAATAAAGATAAGTGATTATGCTTTATTGAATGATGTTAACGATACGGTACGTTCTTTATTAGATTGCAGGGAGGAGACTTCCGATATGTATTATGTCCGTACGGTGGAAGAGGCTTACCCTCAGATTTTCGATTGGCTCGGTTTGTTGGATATGAATGTATGGGTTATCCTCATATTGATGATTGGCGTTGCAGGATTTACAATGATTTCAGGCTTGTTGATTATTATTCTCGATCGTGTAAACATGATTGGAATTCTAAAAGCATTGGGTGCCAATAATGTTTCCATACGGAAAATTTTTCTCTTGTTTTCTGCCTTTCTTATAGGGAAAGGCATGTTGTGGGGAAATGTTGTGGCACTTGTCTTTTGTGGATTGCAATATTATTTCCGTGTATTTAAGTTGGATCCTGCTACATATTATGTTGATGCAGTGCCTATAGAACTGAATATATGGATTTGGCTCCTTTTGAATATATGTTCTTTTATTGTTTCGGTGCTGATGCTTGTAGGTCCTTCCTATTTGATAAGCCGTATCCATCCGGCACGTTCGGTTCGTTTCGAGTGAAAACGATAAGCTTGAAAGTAAAAAAGATGCTGGGAAATAGGGGAAATTGTAAAGACACATTTGAAAAAGCCCGGCACATTATGACCGGTTCTTTTTGATGTTTAGGAAGCCGGGTGCTATTATCCTATTTTACTGATCTTTCTCAGTCGTTCTTCATCAATTAGTTTTATTTTTTTCCCATCGACGATGATGATTCTTTCGGCGGCAAAATTCGATAAAATTCGTATGGCATTCGAGGTTGTCATATTCGATAAATTGGCTAAATCTTCTCGCGATAGGTAAATGCTTAGTGTGCAATGATCTTCTTCAAGTCCATATGTGTCTTCTAAAAAGATTAATGTTTCTGCCAGACGCCCACGCATGTGTTTTTGTGTTAAATTGACTGTTCGTTCGTCGGCAATACCTAAATCTTTGGACAACTGCCGGATAAAAAACATGGATAATTCAGCATTTTCTTGAATAAGGGAAACAATTATCGACATTGGAATCAGGCAAATGGTGCAAGGTTCGAAAGCGGCAGCTGCTGTTACAAAGTTTTCTTCTGCAAAATAAGCCCGGTAAGCGAAATACTCTTTATTATTAATGACTCTGATTATCTGAGTCCGTCCACCTGCTCCATCTTTATATATTTTTACTTTGCCACTTAAGAGGCACATTAAATACTTGGGAGTTTCACCTTCACAATAGATGATTTCTTTTTTTTTGAATTTCTGTATGGTAAAATTTTGAGCAAGATATTCCCTTTGTGTATCGGTAAGAGGTTGCCATAAATCGGGGATACTTTCTGCTATTTCAGATTTTGTTAATTCTTTTTTTACCATAAATGCTTAAAAACCATGTTATACAGCACAAAGGTAATGAGAAAAAATGAAAATCTTAATTTAAAACATGAAAAAATGTCGTTTATACCTTAGTATTATTATATATTTGTCTATTATTTATGAATAAACCGATAAAAATATATTATTGGATAAATCGGATTGTTTGGTGTATATTGTTGGTGAACTTTTCGGTAAGGATGATTGCACAAGATTCGGAAGCGCAAGTTGTGATTCGCAAATCGTTTGTGCCAGATTCCATATTGACACATATTTTTAATATGGCTTCTATACATTCGGAAACAGTTAAAGAATATAATGCCGAATTATATTTGAAAGGAAATTTGCAGATACATCATCAGAATAGGATTATAAAGTATATTCCTTCCATGTTTCGTTTTGAAAAAGGTATCAGTCGGTATATTCATGAGTCTATCAGTGATTTGCATTATACGGCACCGAATATTTACGATAGGAAGATACGAGCTGCATCAACAACCTTTCCGGGAGGAGAAAGTCGCTTTTTTGATGTTATAGATTTCTTGAAGTTTAATATATATTACCCATCCCTGATGGGAGAGAAAATCATATCTCCTTTGACCGAACAAGCTCGTCTGCATTATCGGTATGTGCTCGATTCGATTGCTTTTCAAGGAAATGAGCTTTTATATAAAATCGGTGTTATTCCGCGTTATGGGAGCACGCAACTTATTGGCGGTGCATTTTGGATATCTTCTTCAGATTGGAGTGTGCGGTCTTTGGATTTCAGAGGTCGGTACGATTTGATCCGTTTCCATCTTACGATGCAGATGGGCGAGGATCAGCACACTCGGTTTTTGCCGGAGTTCTTGACTTTGGACGTGCGTTTTAAGTTTTTGAGGAATGATTTGGAGATGAATTATACAGGATGGATGGATTATGAAAAAATTAAGCAAAGAGATGAAGATTATATTCCTCCCATCTTTTTGCAAAATCACGATAAGTATAATTTGACTAAATCTTATACTCTTACATGCGATACTGCCCGTTTGATTTACGATCGTAAATCGTTTGAAAAGCTTCGTCCTATTCCTTTGGATGCAGATGAAGATAGTATGTATCTTGCTTACGATGCGCGAAGGATGAAAAATAGGGAAGATACGATAGAACATACTACACGTTTGAAGAAAGGTTTGGTGTACATGGGGCAGATAGGGGATGCATTGATAAGTAGTTATAATGTAGATATTTCGAATGTTGGGAATGTAACGTTTTCTCCTTTAATAAATCCGTTGTTGATAAGTTACAGCCATCAGAATGGGATTGCGTATCGGCAAGATTTTAAATACAACCGTTTGTTTCTCAATGGACGATTATTGCATTTAGCTCCGCAGATAGGTTATAATTTTACGAAAAAGGAGTTTTATGCAAAATTAGATGGAGAATATGTTTATAATCCGCGGAAGCATGGTTCTATTACATTGAATGTGGGAAATGGTAATCGCATTTATAGTAGTATCGTATTAGATCAGCTAAAGAATCGTCCTGATAGTATATTCAGTTTTGATGGTTTGGAATTAGATTATTTTAAGGACATTTATCTGAATATTGCTCATAATTTGGAGATAATAAATGGGCTGACTTTGTGGACGGGTTTGTCTATGCATTGGCGTTATGCAGCCGATGTTTCAGAAGAGGTCGCCCGGCGTGTACGTTTAAAGTACAATAGTTTCGCTCCGCGTGTACGTATTACTTGGACTCCCGGCATGTATTATTATATGAATGGCGACAGAAAAATAAATGTGGGTTCCCGTTATCCGACTTTTGTCGTTGATTATGAGCGAGGTATTCGGGCTTTATCTTATTCTGGAGAGTATGAGCGTTGTGAGTTTTCGGCAGAACAGAAAATCTATGTACGTAATTTACATACGATAGCCTATCATATAGGGGGAGGATTCTTTACGAATCAAGAAGATATGTATTTTGTCGATTATGTAGATTTTGCCAATCGAAATTTACCACAGGGGTGGAACGATGACATTGGTGGCACTTTTCAGATGCTTGACAGTCGTTGGTACAATGCTTCCCGTCATTATTTTCGTGGGAATATGACGTATGAGACTCCTTTTTTGTTTCTTTATCCGGTGAGCCGTTTGTTGTCTTTTGTTCAAAAAGAACGTCTTTATGCAGGAATTTTGTTTATGCCTCATTTAAATCCTTATGTGGAAATAGGGTATGGAGTAGGTACCCATTTGTTCGATTTCGGGGTATTTGTGGGGAATGAAGAGGGAAAATTTTCTTCTGTAGGGTGTAAATTTACTTTTGAATTGTTTAATAAATAAGCAGTTCTCAAGTGTTTGTACCTGTTCTTCTTTATTTGCGATAAAAATCTTCTTTGTGTAAAAAAAGATACTGAATATGTCTTGTAAGACTCCAAAAAGGACGTAATATATCGAAAACCACAAACATCCCTTGTAGGTGACTTTCTTGCAGTGCGCATGCATTGCGGTGGAGCACATGCATTTCGATGGCAAATCGGGTAAGCCATAAGAGTGCGGTAATGCTACATACTATCCATTGCTGTCCGCTTATACTCATATATAATGTTATGGCAGTGAATAAATGGAAACATGCACACGACAGTGTTTCAAGGCTGTTGAAATATTTGGCTGTTCCGCGGTAATAATGCATTGTGACCATGGCGTTCATTTTCTCTTCAAACCATATTCTTTTATAGGGCGGAGTAGGTGTACGTACAATGCTTTCTGTGCTTACGATGACACGCGTGTTTTGGCGATTTGCTACGGCGTTGATAAATAAATCGTCTTCTCCTCGTTGCAATTGCAGGTGATCGGCAAATCCTTTGTGGCTTTGATAAAGAGATTTACGATATGCCATATTATGTCCGACGCCCATGTATGGATGCCCGGCAAGTGCCATGCCTAAATAACGCAACGAGCGGAAGAAAGAGTCTACTACGATACGATGGGAAAACCATCCTCTTTTCAGTGTATAGTTGCTATATCCCAATACGATACTTGTATCGGGAGTCATTCCTTTTGCTAGTTCTTTAAGCCAGTTTGGGCTGACCGGATAGCAATAAGGGCTTGTTGTGACAATCCATTCATAATGGCTGGCACGTATGCCTATGGCCAATCCTAATTTTTTTCGGCTTACATGTCGGGCTGTTCCCGGTATAAATGTATAGTAGAGGTGCGGGTAGCGGAGTGATAGTCGTTTTAAAATGTCTTCATCTTCTCCGGCCGACTCATCGTTGATTACAATTACTTCGTATTGAGGATAATCTTGTTCAAGAATGAGGGGAAGATTTTCTTCCAGTGCACTGCCGGAATCTTTGGTTACTATGATGACCGAGAGCGGTGGTAAAGGGAAAGACGGGGATTTCTCTTTTTTTGTTTGTGTGCGGTAAATCCGGCTGTAGATATAAAAAATGTATGTAAGTTGGACGATAAAAAAGAAGCAGCAAACATATACAAGGACAGCAATGCCTGATGTGAAATCGAATGTTATCATAATTTTCAGATGTTATTAATATCATGCACAAATTTAAAGTAAATAGATGGTTTTCGATAAAAAATCATCGTGTTTTCCTAAAAAGAATAGGAGATTTCCTATAAAATGATAGGAGATTTTTTTTTAATCCCATGGGCTTTTTCTCTACTTTTGTTTTAAATAAAAAAAAGAAAAAATATGAAACATGTAGTTGTAATATGGTTAAGTGTAGCGTTTGCTTTCTTTTTTAGCGGGTGTGGGATATTGTTTACCGGAGCGAAAAAAGACCTTATCGGGCAAATTGAAAAGAATATGTCTCAAAAAGAGGTACTATCTTTGCTTGGTGAACCGGATTATAAACGTTTTGCCGGTGAGATGGAACAATGGGAGTATCGGGATTATTATTATGTAGGCCAGATGTCGGTCAATGTGATTATTGATTTCTCCGGAAAAGAAGTTGTTGCTTTAAATACGTATGATACGTCTGGTTATCCGGTGTCTCCGGGAATTGTGTTTGTCCCTTCCAATGATCATGGCATACCGGAGGAACAATATCCCGGAAACGAATACATTTCTGTAATGACTAAGCGGGAGTTTGAACACTTTTATCAGCGTATGAAAGAAGTAATTTTTTATGAAAAGCAACTGGACATGCTTGAAGATAAAGTGCGGGATTATAATTTTACATGTAAACAAGCAAAGCAACTTTTGGATTTGACAACAATTAGTGATAAAAAAATAGCTATCCTAAATATATTGGCGCCGGTTTTGGCAGACCGTGAAAACGATGAAATACTTGTAAAGGCGATGCGCTTCCGAAGCGATCGGGAAAAGGCAAAAATCATTTTAGATGAATATAAAAATTGAGAGCTGGATGTAAGTTTTTGTCCTTGTGTAAGAATTTCGCTATCTTTGTGGGCAAATATGGTGAGTGATTTGCACCATAATGAAATATAGTGAATAAGTTTATATGAAAAATATTAGGAATTTCTGCATTATAGCTCATATTGATCATGGGAAATCGACTTTGGCCGATCGGTTGTTGGAATATACGAAAACAATAGAAATAACCGAAGGACAAATGCTGGATGACATGGATTTGGAGCGTGAACGTGGCATAACCATAAAAAGTCATGCTATTCAGATGGAATATACATGGAAAGGAGAAAAGTATATTTTAAATTTGATTGATACGCCGGGGCATGTCGATTTTTCATACGAAGTCTCCCGTTCTATTGCAGCATGCGAGGGAGCTTTGCTGGTTGTCGATGCTTCACAAGGAGTGCAAGCTCAAACTATTTCCAATTTGTATATGGCATTGGAACATGATTTGGAAATAATTCCGGTGATGAATAAATGCGATATGGATAGTGCTATGCCGGAAGAAGTGGAAGATGAAATCGTCGATTTGTTGGGCTGTAAGCGCGAGGAAATAATTCGTGCTTCAGGAAAAACGGGCATGGGAGTGGAAAAAATCCTCCAAGCGGTGGTCGAGCGCATTCCTTGTCCTACAGGAGATGAAAATGCACCGCTTCAAGCCTTGATTTTTGATTCGGTATTTAATTCTTTTCGTGGTATCATAGCTTATTTTAAAATAGAAAATGGGATAATACGTACTGGCGATAAAGTAAAGTTTTATAATACGGGAAAAGAATACGATGCCGATGAAGTCGGAGTATTGAAAATGGATTATGTTCCCCGGAAAGAATTACGAACAGGAGATGTAGGTTATATTATTTCGGGAATTAAGACATCTCGCGAAGTAAAAGTGGGCGATACCATTACTCATGTAGGACGTCCGTGTGAAAAAGCTATAGCTGGTTTCGAGGAAGTAAAACCGATGGTTTTTGCAGGAGTATATCCTATTGAGGCTGAAGATTATGAGAACTTGCGTTCTTCGTTGGAAAAATTACAATTGAATGATGCTTCTTTAACATTTCAACCCGAGTCGTCTTTGGCATTGGGATTTGGATTCCGGTGTGGATTCTTGGGATTGCTTCACATGGAAATCATTCAAGAACGTTTGGATAGAGAGTTTAATATGAATGTCATCACTACAGTGCCAAATGTATCGTATCTGGTGTACGATAAGCAAGGTAATGTGCAAGAGGTACATAACCCCGGCGGTATGCCCGATCCTACACTGATCGATCATATTGAAGAACCTTATATAGATGCATCCATTATCACAACAACCGATTATATAGGTCCTATTATGACTCTATGTTTAGGGAAAAGGGGGGAGTTGGCTCGTCAGGATTATATTTCCGGAAATCGCGTGGAGCTTCATTATAAAATGCCTTTGGGGGAGATTGTTATCGATTTTTATGATAAATTGAAGAGTATTTCTAAAGGATATGCTTCGTTCGATTACCATCAGTCTGGCTTCAGACCCTCCAAGCTGGTTAAATTGGACATTCTGTTGAATGGTGAATCGGTGGATGCTCTTTCTACGTTGACACATGTCGACAATGCTTATGATTTAGGGCGTCGTATGTGTGAAAAACTTAAAGAGTTGATTCCTCGTCAACAATTTGAAATTGCTATTCAGGCAGCTATCGGTGCAAAAATTATTGCACGTGAAACAATTAAGGCTGTACGAAAGGATGTGACAGCAAAATGTTACGGAGGTGATGTCAGCCGTAAACGTAAATTGTTGGAAAAGCAAAAACGAGGAAAGAAAAGGATGAAACAGATAGGAACTGTTGAGGTTCCTCAAAAAGCTTTCTTGGCTGTACTTAAATTAGATTAACTTATTGAATAGACATAGTTTGTGATTGTATATAGTTTTAGGGACTGTATTAGGACGCACACTATGTCTGTTTTCTTTTTATATGCAATAAATACTGTCCCTGTATAAGGGATGATTCTTATTTGTCGGCTTAATGTCGGGTATGAAAAAGAGGATGAGAATTGTTTGAAAAGAATAGGATTAATAAATAAAATGCAATCGCAAATTTTTAAATTGTGAAGACAGAATTATTGTATTTATTACGATTTTTCAACAAGAGACAATTAGCGAAAAAAGAAAAGAGCGGAAGACGGGACTCAAACCCGCGACCCTCAGCTTGGAAGGCTAATGCTCTATCAACTGAGCTACTTCCGCATTATCTTTTGTGGGCAAGGATGGATTCGAACCACCGAAGGCGTAAGCCAGCAGATTTACAGTCTGCCCCATTTGGCCACTCTGGTACTTGCCCTATAATAAATAGTGAAAAACAAATTAAAAGAGCGGAAGACGGGACTCAAACCCGCG
>DXCG01000082.1 GCA_019116145.1 Candidatus Phocaeicola gallistercoris | reverse complement strand
TTCTTATGTGGGGAATACGGGAAAAGAGAGGATTTAATTTGTATGGATGAATGCCGAACTTGATTTCGTAATGTGGGTTGATGAGCCATAATTGGCGGTTTACAATATGGAAAGGACTGGCTCCGATTAGTTTCTCGAATGCTTCGATGGATGTACCGGTTTGTTTGATTTCAAGTAATTCACGGATACAGCGTTCCGTTTCTCCGAAGAGCTGCAATAATCTTCGGTAAAGCGGGATAGGCAAAAGATGGATAAAAGGTAAATGTGAAACTATTTTATTCGTACATATTTGTTGATGCCCTCCGAATGGCATTTGCCAGGCAGGGAACGACATAAACAAAATACCATTCGGATGTAGATAGCTGCTTATTTGAGCTAAGAAGCGGTTCTTGTCACTGATATGTTCCAATACATCGTGGCAAATAATTAAATCGAAGGTTGGTTCCGGCTCTTTCCAGTTGAAAATGTCCGAAGCGATGAATCTTCCTTCCGCCTTCATTTCTTGAAAGAAAGCTTTAGCGTCTTCTATCCGGTTTACGGATATGTCTATGCCTGTAGTACGACATCCCATTTGAGAAAAAGGAAGCAGGTTTCCCCCATCACCGCATCCTATTTCTAAAACATTCATTCCCGTTTGGATGGGACATGCGTGTTGGATATAAGGAATGAAGTAGTTCTTGCTTGTTGTCGCTAATTCATTGAAATATAAAAATCTGTTTTTATGTCGTGTTTGCATACCGGGTAAAAGTAGGTTTTGCTAATAAGATACTCGTATAGCTTAAAGACTGCATGGAAAAGATATTTTTTACCATGAGTATCGTATGCCAATAGGTATGGTAAATGTAAAGGGATGCTCCTTTCGAATGGTGTTTAAATCGGTTTTAAAATAGTAGTTCAGGTTAGGTTCCGCATAAATGCTTATAGAAGGCGTGAGTTGGTATTGAATGCCGATGCCTAACTGGGTTGATCCTTGTAAAGAAGGATGTATGGTCGTTTTCTCATGAGAAAGTACCTGGTTTTTCTCTTTGATAGTTTCTTCAGATGTGGCTTTTACGGGAATATCTAAGGTAATGCCAGCCGAAGTGTATACAGAGAACAGGGAATGATTCCATAGATTCAGAACACCTTTTAAGGGGATTCCGATGTAATTGACTTTTTGTATGCGTTCGGTGTATAAATCGGTTATTTTCGTAAAATCAGAACGCAAATAAGTATATTGCAATCCGGTTTCTATTCCCCAAGCCGGATTAAAATGGTAACGCAATGCAAATGATATATTGACGGGAAAGTGATGATGCGTTTTTTCTTTTACTTGTTGGCTTTCGCCCGATGAGATTCCTCCCGGAGTTTGATAGAGTTTGTTGCTAATCCGCTTCCCTTCGCCTGTATAAGCAAATGAGAATGAAAGATTTTTCTTCTCTTTGTCAGGCTGGAAGACAGGAGTATATTGCTTTTGAGCAAACACCGTTAAGGGCATAACAGGAACTGGTGTTTCGTTTATCGTACTGTCTTTCGGAGCGATAATGCTGTCTGGTATACCAACATTGTTTTTCAATATATCACTGGATTGATAAGTTTCAGTACCGGAAGAGATAAAGCGGACATCTGATAGGGAAGCATCTTCTTTTTGTGTCTTGATGGACTTATCTTTTTCTTTTTCGGATGGTTTATGTTCGGTTAAGTTTTCGTTCTTTTTCGGGCATAATAAAAGGTAAATGGAAATAACAAGGGATAAAGCCCAACCAATGATGAAAGCATACCGGGACAAAAGTTTGCGTAACATTTCCTTGGCTCGGGCTAATTGCGAGGAGGACGAATGAGGAGCGATGCCCAATAATGCGGCTATTTCTTTGTGAGAAAGATTTTCTAATACAGCCAGTTTGAATACGTTTCGGTATCCTTGCGGCAAGGTTTCTATGGTTTTAAGCAGGTGTTCATAAGTAGGGAAATCGGTTGAAAACATAGATTCGGCAGGTTCTTCCGATTCCGTAATGCTTTCTAACGTAATGCTTGTCGGGCGGGATTCTTTTAAATATTGCAAAGCCATGTTCTTCATGATTTTTCCCATCCAGCTTTCTAACTTTTCCGGAGAACGAAGGGTATGCAGGGAAGAAAAGATGATAAGGAATCCATCGTGCAGCAGGTCTTGTGCGGTTTGCTCGTCGGATACATAACGTAAGCAAATCCGCATCATCTTGTCTGCGTAGGTGGTGTAGAGCAAGCCTAATGCTTTCCCGTTTCCTTGTTTGCATAAATCTATCAGTTCTTTGTTCTCCACTTTCCTAATTTGTTGGTATTAAAGTAAGATGAAGTAAAACATGAAACACTGCATAGGCAAGTGGAATTTAACATTCGGAAGAATATCGGCTTCTACAGATTTTGTATTATGCTGTAAAAACATTATGTTTGCAGTGCATAATTTAATTTTTTGCATTTAAAAGAAAGACTGTATGCTTTTTGATGAAACTAAATATCTTGATTATAAATTTCCTGAGCCACAATATTTGGGGGCAAAATATATTCATCGTGGATGGATTGCTCAATTTGTGCCTGATAAAGTAAGAAATGTATTGGATGCTTTCTCCGGATCACAATCTATTGCATATATGTTTAAGCAATTGGGTAAAAGAGTTATAACAAATGATTTTTTGAATTTTAATAATTTAATAGGTAAAGCACTTATAGAAAACTCTAAATACACCCTTGATGAAAATGATTTAGAGATACTTTTTTCTGAAAACAGTAATCCAAAAGAATTTAATTTGATGGAAAAACTGTTTGCTAATTTATTTTTTTTACCAGAAGAAGCTGAATTTGCGGATAGTTTTCGAAGTAATATAAATCGTTTAAATAACAAATATAAGGAAGCACTGGCGTTATCTGTAATGTGTCGGAGCATGACACGAAAAGTAACGATGGGACATTTTGCTCATACACAGGCTCTAAAATATGCAGCAGATCCTGTCCGTATCAAACGTAACCGTAGTTTAGTACGTCCTCTTAAAGATATATTTAAAGAATTGCTTCCTGAATATAATGCCGCTGTTTTTGATAATTTAAAAGATAACAGAAGTTATAATGAAAACATTTTAACATTGTTACCTAAATTGACTAATATAGATTTGGTTTATTTTGATCCTCCTTATTGTAATAGCCATGCAGATTATCAGTCATTTTATCATTTACTTGAAACGTACGTAGAATACTGGAAAGATAAACAATTTGTTAATGGGACAAAACGGTATGAACCCAAAAAATATAGTGGGTTTGATAAGAATAGTGAAGCTCTTTCAAATCTTCAGTTAATGTTTGAAAAAGCAAATCATATTCCTATTTGGTTAGTAAGTTATAATGACCGAAGCTATCCAGATATAAATACTATGATAGAAATGATTACTCCTTATCGTAATGTAAGAGTAGAGAGGAAAAAATATAGTATGGGACGTGGAGGAAAAGGTAGTGTAGCTGGCAGTAGCGAAATCTTATTAGTTTGTACAACAAAATAAATGTAATTGTATATGACGGACTTTTTAAAATGGAATAAAGAATTTAGAGCACAAAATCTATATGCGTTTAATGGAAATATAAATGGGTTATTGTGGTTAAAAGTGCGTGCTGTATGTAGGAGCAAACAATTAAAACAATTCATAAAAGCAAATGGTATAGAACTTTCCACTACTAAAATTACAGAACAAAATAAAGAATTATTTGATATATTGGAAAGTTTGCCTAATGCGATGCAGTTATTAAATGATTTTTTAAATGATCATGAACATGAATGGTATAAATCATTAGGAATTAATGAGGATCAGCTTAAAAATGATTTATATAAAGTTCATCATTATATATGGGGTGGCAATCAAAATAATTCATTAGACAAACATCTGGTCAGTAAGTATGTAAAGGTAATTAGTAATTATGATGAATTAGTCAGTAAACAATCTGAAATAGCAGATAATGCGTGGAATTATGTGCAGACAAGTTGGTATAATAATTGGACATCTTATCTTATAGAATGTTTGTTTAAGCGACATAGAAAAGTCATCTCTGCAGTTGGGGAAATAAAAAGTGTTGATTTCTTTATAAATGATAATCCTATTGATTTAAAAGTTACATTTTTCCCGAATCAGTACATGGATGAAAAATTGAAAACGAAATTAGGTGAAAAAGAAATTTCATGGTTAAAGAAAAAGGCAAAAGAAAATAACATTATATTTGATTCTAAACAAACCGAATCACAGCAAATATATATCATTTCAGAAAAGTTATTGGAAATAGGTCGTAAAGATGTTATTTCAGAATTAAACAATAAACGCAAAGAAGTTATACACGAAGCTCAAAAAAATGAAATTGAATTAATGACTTGGTTATATACACATCAAGGTGAAATGCGGTTTGGTGCAGAAAACAGGCTTTTTGTTATTCTAATAGATGTAAATGATATAAGTCAATCTTGGAAGATGAAAAGAGCTTTTTCTTTAATCGAACCGAAAATAGAAAATTACCTTGATAATTTTACCGATACTTCATTAAAAAAGATTGATTTTGAATTTAAGGGAAATTCATATAGTAGTTTAGCTGATGTGATTTTTATAGTAAAAGAATAGAAAGCTTATGTCAACCGTTATTTATTCTTCTCCTATCTTCGGACCGGTGCATAGTCGCCGGTTGGGAGTGTCGTTAGGAATCAATTTGCTTCCCGCAGACGGGAAGTGCTGCACGTTTGATTGCATCTATTGCGAATGCGGATACAATAAAGACCATCGTCCTCATGCCAAGCTTCCTACACGTGAAGAAGTGCGTAAGGCTTTGGAACAACGCTTGAAGGAGATGCAGGCGAACGGTCCGGCTCCCGATGTGCTGACCTTTGCGGGAAACGGAGAGCCTACGCTTCATCCGCATTTCAAGGAAATCATAGAAGATACGATTGCTTTACGCGACCGTTATTTTCCTAATGCCAAGATAAGCGTGTTGAGTAATTCCACTCAGATACATCGTCCCGAAGTGTTCGAAGCGCTTAATCGGGTGGATAATAATATCCTGAAATTGGATACGATAGATGTTGCTTATATAAATAAGGTAGACCGTCCCGTAGGTTCGTATGACGTAAGCCGTATCATTGAGGGAATGAAGGCTTTCCGGGGCAATCTGATTATCCAGACCATGTTTCTGAAAGGGAAGACCGATGAAGGCGAGGATGTAGACAATACTTCAGATGCCTTTGTGCTTCCGTGGCTGGAAACGGTAAAGGAGATAGCTCCCCGTCAGGTAATGATTTATACAATAGACCGCGAAACACCCGATAGTTTCCTCCAAAAAGCCACTCACGAAGAACTTGACCGCATTGTAGCCTTGTT
>DXCG01000081.1 GCA_019116145.1 Candidatus Phocaeicola gallistercoris | reverse complement strand
GTTTGGGGCTGTCCTTTTTCGTCTTCTTCAATACCTCCTCCGATGTATTTACTCAACCTTAAAGCTTTTCCTGCAAACCAAAACGAATTAATAATTACTTTAACTTAAAGAGCTGGTTCCTGTTTTTACTTCTTTCCTTTTCCAGCTGCAGCTGCTTGTCCCGGTTTCGGGCGTTTCGCCCCATACTTAGAGCGTCTTTGTGTACGTCCGGCAACTCCTGCTGTATCAAGCGTTCCACGAACGATATGGTAACGTACACCCGGAAGGTCTTTAACACGACCCCCACGCACTAATACGATAGAGTGCTCTTGCAAATTATGACCTTCTCCCGGGATATAAGAGTTTACTTCCTTAGAGTTTGTCAAACGTACACGAGCAACTTTACGCATTGCCGAATTCGGTTTCTTAGGAGTCGTAGTGTAAACACGGACACACACGCCACGTCTTTGCGGACATGCGCCTAATGCCGGAGATTTACTCTTCGATACCAAAACCTTTCTTCCTTTTCTTACTAACTGTTGAATGGTAGGCATTTTGTTTAATTTTTAATTATTATATATTATTGTTTACTATTTTCAAATTTCTATTCAGAACAATACATTTCGGGCTGCAAAATTACAAATAACTTTTTAATAGACAAACAGTTTTACAAATAAAAAGTCCATTTCTCACCGAATTTGTGAGAAATGGACACTCAAGTTACATTTTTATATTTTTTTAAGCTTCTCCCTTAAAATCACTCAACGGAGGAACGAAAGTCTTACTGTCCGACTGTTTTTCTATCATTCGGATAGGTCCAAAAGTTCGCTCATACTTTGTTATATTATCTTGCAATGCATACAATAAACGTTTCGCGTGTTCAGGAGTCATAACAATACGAGACTGTACCCCTGCCTTTGGCAATCCTGGCATTACGCGTATAAAATCAAATATAAACTCTGATGTCGAATGGGTTATAATCGCTAAATTGGCATAAGTTCCTTGCGCCACTTCTTCCTTCAATTCAACTTGAATCTGTCCATTTTTATTTTCCATGATAATCTTTTTTATTACGCAACAAATATACGAATAAATCGACAAAATTTAGAAATGATGAAAATTAAAGGGGCATACCATTCTAATTGTTTACCAATATCTGATGATATGTTTTGATTTTTGTCTTCTTCTATTTCCAAAACTTCTTAAAAAATAAGCAGCATTCCTTTCATCTTTTTTCCAAAGGAATGCTGCTTAGCAAATTTTCGTTTATACGATAAACTATTCTACTTCATTATAATCGAGTACATTTTTGCGATTGGCAAGAATACGGTCATATTCTTCTTTCGAACCCACAATGACCTTATCAAACTCACGCTGACCTGTTCCTGCTGGAATCAAATGACCGCAAATCACATTTTCTTTCATTCCTTCCAACTTATCGACCTTACCATTGATGGCAGCCTCGTTTAACACCTTAGTCGTTTCTTGGAAAGAAGCGGCAGACATGAAACTTGAGGTTTGCAATGCTGCACGGGTAATACCTTGCAGAATTTGAGTTGACGTGGCTGGTATGGCATCACGTACTTCTACAAGTTTCAAATCGCGACGTTTCAGCATACTGTTTTCATCTCGCAACTTACGCGCAGTAACAATCTGCCCCGGCTGCAAATTCTGAGAGTCACCAGCATCAACAACAACTTTCTTACCCCAAATACGATCGTTCTCATCGTTAAATTCCAAACGGTCTACTACCTGTTGTTCCAAGAAGCGAGTATCACCCGGTTCGTCGATCTGTACCTTGCGCATCATCTGACGCACGATAATTTCAAAATGCTTGTCGTTTATCTTCACACCTTGCAGACGGTAAACATCTTGAATCTCATTAACGATATATTCTTGTACAGCCGTAGGCCCTTTAATTGCCAAAATATCGGCAGGAGTAATTGCACCATCAGACAATGGAGTTCCGGCACGTACATAATCATTTTCTTGTACCAATATCTGCTTCGACAAAGCGACAAGATATTTCTTCACATCGCCTGCTTTCGAGGTTACGATAATTTCACGATTACCACGCTTAATCTTACCCATAGTAACCTCACCATCAATTTCTGAAACGACCGCAGGATTAGATGGATTACGTGCTTCAAACAATTCGGTAACACGAGGAAGACCACCGGTAATATCACCAGCCTTACCTACTGCACGTGGAATCTTCACTAAAATATCACCCGCCTTTACAGTTTGTTTGTCTTCCACAACAACGTGACCGCCCACAGGCAAGTTATAGGAACGAATTTCATCACCATTTTCATTGACAATATGCAATGACGGAATCCTATTCTTATCTTTCGATTCGGTTATGATAATCTCGCGCAAACCTGTAGCTTCATCCGACTCAACCTTATAAGTCACATTTTCGATAACAGACTCAAAAGAAACTTTACCTGTAGCTTCTGTTACGATAACAGCATTGAATGGATCCCACTTAGCAATCAATTTCCCTTTCTCTACGACTTCACCATCCGATGCATACAATTTAGATCCATACGGTACATTATGAGTAGACAAGACAATACCTGTATTGACATCAATAAAACGAACTTCTGCCAATCGACCTACAACAACTTTTACCGGTTCACCTGTTTCTTCAACAGCATCTACCGTACGTAATTCTTCAAATTCCAAACGTGCATCATTTTTTGCTACGATACTAGCATTAGCTGCCATATTACCAGCAATACCACCTGCATGGAAAGTACGTAAGGTCAACTGAGTCCCTGGTTCACCAATAGATTGTGCAGCAATGACACCGACTGCTTCGCCTTTTTGTACCATACGACTGGTAGCAAGATTACGTCCGTAACATTTTGCACAAACACCTTTCTTCGACTCACATGTCAACACGGAACGAATTTCTACGCTTTCAATAGGAGATTTTTCAATTTCTTCTGCAATACTTTCTGTAATCTCTTCACCTGCCGCTACAATCAATTTACCTGTAGTAGGATGAATGACATCATGTACAGATACACGTCCCAATATACGTTCGTAAAGAGTTGCAATTACTTCATCATTGTTTTTCAATGCAGTACAAACCAATCCGCGCAATGTTCCACAATCTTCTTCGTTAATAATCACATCGTGAGATACATCGACCAGACGACGAGTCAAATATCCTGCATCGGCAGTCTTCAAAGCTGTATCAGCAAGACCTTTACGAGCACCGTGGGTAGAGATAAAGTACTCCAACACAGACAAACCCTCTTTAAAGTTAGAAAGAATCGGGTTTTCAATAATCTGTGCACCTTCAGCACCTGCTTTCTGCGGTTTAGCCATCAAACCACGCATACCAGACAACTGACGAATCTGTTCCTTAGAACCACGGGCACCGGAATCCAACATCATAAATACAGAATTGAATCCTTGGTCATCATTCTTAATAGTCTTATACAGGATGTCGGACAGATCGCTATTTACATGCGTCCAAGTATCAATAACCTGATTATAACGTTCGTTGTCGGTAATGAAACCCATGTTATAATTCATTGTTATCTGTTCAACCTCCTCATTACCACGCTTTACAAGGTCTTCTTTCTCTTTTGGAATAATAATATCACCAAGGTTGAACGAAAGCCCGCCTTCGAATGCTTTCTGATAACCTAAGTTTTTAATTCCATCCAAAAATTCACAAGCGCGAGCTACACCTACTTTTTTGATTACATCACTAATAATATCACGCAAAGATTTTTTAGAAATGATTGTATTCAGATAACCACATTCATCCGGAACTAATTCATTAACAATAACACGCCCTACAGAGGTTTCTTTAATCATCTTTTTAACAATATTGCCATTCTCATCAAGGTCATTTGCAACAACGCTAATAATAGCATGTATATCAACTTTCCCTTCATTATAAGCAATCAAGGCTTCTTCAGGTCCATAGAAAATCAGACCTTCACCTTTTGCCCCTTTACGCAATTTTGTGATATAATACAACCCTAATACCATATCTTGGGCAGGCACGGTAATAGGAGCTCCATTGGCAGGATTTAAAATGTTATGCGACTGCAACATCAACAACTGTGCCTCTAAAACAGCCTCATTGCTCAAAGGTAAATGCACAGCCATTTGGTCACCATCAAAATCGGCATTAAATGCTGTACATGCCAACGGATGTAATTGGATTGCTTTACCTTCAATCATTTTAGGCTGAAACGCTTGAATACCTAAACGGTGCAGTGTCGGGGCACGGTTTAACAATACAGGGTGACCCTTCATTACATGTTCAAGAATATCCCAAATAACTGGTTCTTTGCGGTCTACAATTTTCTTAGCAGACTTCACGGTCTTTACGATACCACGTTCAATCAACTTACGGATAATAAATGGTTTATACAATTCAGCAGCCATCAACTTCGGGATACCACATTCGCCCATCTTCAATTCCGGTCCAACAACAATAACCGAACGTGCAGAATAGTCAACACGTTTACCCAACAAATTTTGACGAAAACGCCCCTGTTTACCCTTCAAACTATCAGAAAGAGATTTCAAAGGACGATTAGCCTCAGTCTTCACGGCACTTGATTTACGTGAATTATCAAACAACGAATCTACAGCTTCTTGGAGCATACGTTTTTCATTACGTAAAATAACTTCAGGAGCTTTTATTTCTATTAATCGTTTCAAACGATTATTTCGAATAATTACACGACGATATAAATCATTCAGATCGGAAGTTGCAAAACGACCTCCATCCAATGGAACTAATGGACGTAATTCCGGTGGAATAACTGGCACAATACGCACAATCATCCATTCTGGTTTGTTCCTACCTCTGGAAGCACGGAACGACTCAACAACTTGCAAACGTTTTAAAGCCTCATTTTTACGCTGTTGAGAAGAATCATTATTTGCCTTATGACGCAATTCATACGATAAAGCATCCAAATCCAGACGAACCAACAAATCGTAAATTGCTTCCGCTCCCATTTTTGCAATGAATTTATTAGGATCGGAATCATCTAAATACTGATTATCCTTTGGCAGAGAATCTAAAATAGCCAAATATTCTTCTTCCGAAAGAAGATCATATTGATTTACTCCATCTTCAGCTTTAATACCGGGTTGAATAACAACATACCGTTCATAATAAATAATGGCATCCAGTTTTTTTGTTGGCAAACCTAACAAATAACCAATTTTATTAGGTAAGGAACGGAAATACCAAATATGGGCAACTGGAACAACCAACTGGATATGCCCACTACGCTCACGGCGAACTTTTTTCTCGGTAACTTCCACGCCACACCGATCACAAACAATTCCTTTATAACGAATCCTCTTGTACTTTCCACAATGGCATTCATAGTCTTTTACCGGACCAAAAATACGTTCACAAAACAACCCATCTCGCTCAGGTTTATATGTACGATAATTGATCGTTTCTGGTTTTAATACCTCACCGTATGAATTTTCCAAAATTTCTTCCGGAGAAGCCAAACCAATTGTAATTTTTGAAAAATTACTCTTTATTTTAGTGTCTTTTCTAAAAGCCATACCCTTATTTTTTATTGAATGAAGAAATAACGAACAATAATTTCAAAATTCAATTATCATTCTAAAACTGATTTATTACTCTAATGTGACACTCAAGCACAATCCTCTCAACTCATGCAGCAACACATTTAAAGACTCAGGAATGCCAGGTGTCGGCATTGGTTCACCTTTTACAATAGCTTCATAAGCTTTCGAACGTCCCACTACATCATCAGATTTAATAGTCAATATTTCTTGAAGGATATGAGCAGCGCCAAATGCTTCTATAGCCCAAACCTCCATTTCCCCAAAACGTTGTCCTCCGAACTGTGCTTTACCTCCCAACGGTTGCTGAGTAATAAGTGAGTATGGACCTATAGAACGAGCATGCATCTTATCTTCTACCATGTGACCTAATTTCAGCATATAAGTCACACCTACCGTAGCAGGCTGGTCGAATTGTTCACCTGTACCACCATCATATAAGTATGTCTTACAATAACGAGGCAAACCAGCTTTATCAGTCCATTTATCCAAATCGTCTAATGTAGCTCCGTCAAATATTGGAGTCGCAAACTTAACGCCCAATTCTTTTCCTGCGCGACCAAGTACAGCCTCAAATATCTGTCCGATATTCATACGTGAAGGCACACCCAACGGATTCAATATGATATCTACCGGCGTACCGTCTGCCAAAAATGGCATATCCTCTTGACGTACCACGCGTGATACAATACCTTTATTACCATGGCGACCGGCCATTTTATCACCGACACCAATTTTACGTTTTTTGGCAATATAGACTTTTGCCATTTGAATAATACCGGAAGGCAATTCATCACCAATTGTCAATGCAAATTTCTTCCGCTTTAATTCGGCATCAAGTTCCTTATATTTCTTCAAATAATTCATAACCAAATCACGAATCATATCATTTTTATAAGCGTCCGTAGTCCATTTGCTTAATTGAATAATGGTATAATCCAATGATTCTAAATCATGCCTTGTAAATTTAACTCCCTTAGGAATAACTTCAATTCCTAAATAATCTTTTACGCCCTGTGAAACCTTATCATTAGTCAAAACCAATAACTTTTCGACTAAAATATTTTTCAAAGCAGCAGTTTTTTCTTCAAACTCCTCATTCAACTTGGGAAGAATTGCTTTATCTGCATTCTTTTCACTACGAGTTTTTATAATACGAGAATACAATCTTTTCCCTATTACAACGCCTCGCAAAGAAGGAGAAGCTTTTAAAGAAGCATCTTTTACATCACCTGCTTTATCTCCGAAAATAGCACGTAACAATTTTTCTTCTGGTGAAGGATCAGACTCACCTTTCGGAGTAATTTTACCAATCAATATATCTCCCGGTTCAATACGTGCTCCAATACGAACTATTCCATTCTCATCCAAATCTTTTGTAGCCTCTTCACTAACATTAGGTATATCAGAAGTTAATTCTTCCATACCACGCTTCGTTTCACGAACCTCTAAAATATATTCATCAACATGGACAGATGTCAAGATATCCTCACGCACTACCCGTTCATTCAAAACAATTGCATCCTCATAATTATAGCCTTTCCATGGCATATAAGCAACCAATAAATTCTTACCTAATGCCAATTCGCCATTTGCTGTAGAATAGCCCTCGGTCAAGATATCACCTTTCTTAACCCGTTGACCCTTATCACAAATCGGGCGCAAGTCAATTGTCATACTTTGATTTGTCTTACGGAATTTCGGGATATTATATTCTTTCAGTGCAGGCTCAAAGCTCACAAATTCTTCATCCTCTGTCCGATCATACAATATCCGGATTGTAGTGGCATCAACATATTCTACAACGCCATCGCCTTCAGCCATGATTTGCGTACGCGAATCTTCACATAATTGCTTTTCAATACCTGTACCTACAATTGGGGCTTCCGTTCTTAATAATGGGACTGCTTGACGCATCATATTCGAACCCATCAATGCACGGTTAGCATCATCATGTTCCAAAAATGGGATTAATGAAGCTGCAATAGACGCTATCTGCTGAGGAGAAACATCCATCAACACTACTTGATCGGGAGTAACAACAGGATAATCCGCGTCACGACGCGCTTTTACTTTATCACGAATGAATGTTCCATCATCATTTAAAGGAGCATTCCCTTGAGCAATGATCTTATCTTCTTCTTCTTCTGCCGACAAATATTCAATTCCTTCCGGTGACAGGTCAACTTTCCCATCTTTTACTTTACGATATGGAGTAACAATAAAACCTAAATCATTAATCTTCGCATATACACATAAAGAAGAAATCAAACCAATATTTGGACCTTCAGGAGTTTCAATAGGACACAAACGACCATAGTGAGTATAATGTACGTCACGAACCTCAAATCCGGCGCGATCACGAGACAAGCCACCAGGTCCTAATGCCGACAAACGACGCTTATGAGTAATTTCAGCCAATGGATTCGTTTGATCCATAAATTGCGACAACGCATTTGTTCCGAAGAAAGTATTTATTACGGAAGAAATTGTTTTCGCATTAATCAAATCTATAGGAGTAAATACCTCGTTATCACGCACATTCATACGCTCACGAATAGTACGAGACATACGAGCTAAACCCACAGCAAACTGATTAGACAATTGTTCACCCACTGTACGTACACGGCGATTACTCAAATGATCGATATCATCAACTACAGCTTTCGAGTTTACAAGCTCAATCAAATATTTTATAATTTCTATAATATCTTGCTTCGTTAATACTTTGATATCCATAGAGGTATCCAAGTTTAACTTCTTATTGATTCTGTAACGACCTACCTCGCCTAAATCGTAACGTTTTTCTGAAAAGAACAAATTATTAATAACCTCGCGTGCACTAGCATCATCTGCAGGATCTGCATTACGCAATTGTCTATAAATATAAAGGACAGCTTCTTTTTCCGAATTACTCGGATCCTTTTGCAAAGTATTGAATATTATAGAATAATCAGATGTATTTGCGTCTTCATTATGAACCAGAATATTCTGAACACCAGATTCCAAAATCAAATCAATATGCTCTGCCTCAATAATGGTTTCACGATCAATTATCACTTCATTTCTTTCGATAGAAACCACTTCACCCGTATCTTCATCAACAAAATCTTCAGTCCACGTTTTCAATACACGAGCTGCCAACTTACGCCCTATCACTTTCTTCAAATTAGTTTTCGTTACTTTAACTTCTTCCGCTAAGTTAAAGATTTCAAGAATATCTTTGTCATTTTCAAAGCCCACAGCTCTGAGAAGAGTTGTAACAGGGAGTTTCTTTTTTCTATCGATATATGCATACATTACATTATTAATGTCTGTAGCAAACTCAATCCAAGAACCCTTAAACGGAATAATACGTGCAGAATACAATTTCGTACCATTGGCATGTATACTCTGCCCGAAAAAGACTCCTGGAGAGCGATGCAATTGAGAAACGACGACACGTTCTGCTCCATTAATAACAAATGTACCTTTAGGAGTCATGTATGGGATTTGCCCTAAATATACATCTTGTATAATCGTTTCAAAATCTTCATGTTCAGGGTCTGTACAATATAATTTCAATTTCGCTTTTAAAGGTACACTGTAGGTTAATCCTCTTTCTAAACAATCGTCAATTGTATAATGAGGAGGATCAATATAATAATCCAAAAATTCAAGGACAAAATTATTACGGGTATCTGCTATTGGAAAATTTTCAGCAAATACTTTATACAATCCATCATTTTTACGCTTTTCAGGAGGCGTATCCAACTGCAAAAAGTCTTGAAAAGATTTCAACTGTACCTCTAAGAAGTCCGGATATTTCATCGGGTTCTTAATAGAAGCGAAATTAATTCGTTGTTCTGTATTATTTGAAGACATCTGTATGGAGTTAAAAAATTAGAATATAAATATATAACTTAATATAGACGCAAAAAGGTTAAGAATCCATTCCTCGAAGGATTCTTAACCGAAACACCTGATTTACAGGAGAAAATCTTATTTAAGTTCAACTTCTGCGCCAGCGTCTTCCAAAGTTTTCTTCAAAGACTCTGCTTCATCTTTAGCCAAACCTTCTTTCAAAGTGCTAGGTGCACCGTCTACTAAATCTTTTGCTTCTTTCAAACCAAGACCACAAGCCTCTTTAACGGCTTTAACAACTTGCAATTTAGCTGCACCAGCACTCTTCAAAACAACATCAAAAGATGTTTTTTCTTCAGTAGCAGCTGCACCAGCAGCAGGTCCAGCAGCAACAGCAACAGCTGCAGCAGCAGGTTCAATACCATATTCTTCTTTAAGGATAGTTGCAAGTTCATTAACTTCCTTTACTGTCAAGTTAACTAATTGTTCTGCAAAAGCTTTTAAATCTGCCATTTTTGTATGAATTTAATTGTTTGTTACTAATTGAATGAAATACTAAAATTATTCGGAACGTTCTGCAAGAGTTTGAAGAACTCCATGAATGGTGTTTCCACCTGATTGAAGAGCAGAGATAACATTTTTCGCCGGAGATTGCAACAATGCAACAATTTCAGCAATAACTTCATCTTTGCTCTTGATTGTAGCCAAAGTTTCTAATTGATCAGCACCAATATAGAATCCCTCTTCTGCATAAGCAGCTTTCAATGTAGGGACACTATCTTTATACTCTTTCAATAACTTAGCAGGAGCGTTAGCAACTTCGCTGAACATAACCGAAGTTGTACCTTTCAAAACATCAAACAACGGTGAATAATCCACGTCCAAGCTTAATAAAGCTTTATGTAGTAAAGAATTCTTTACCACCACAAGTTTGATGCCCGCATTAAAACATTTCCTACGCAAATCGCTTGTCGCCACTGCATCCATTGCAGTAGTATCAACTAAATAGAAATGTCCATATTGCTTAACAGTATCAGCCAACTGACTTATAATAAGACCTTTATCTTCCTTTCTCATGATTCCTCCTTAATTATTAGACTTCTTCTACTGTTTTCGGGTCTATTTTAATACCCTTACTCATAGTACTTGAAAGATAAATGCTCTTGATATAAGTTCCTTTTGCTGTAGAGGGTTTCAACTTGATGATTGTCGCAATAAATTCTTTTGCATTTTCACGAATTTGATCTACATCGAAAGAGATTTTCCCAATTGAAGCATGTACAATACCACTCTTATCAACCTTAAAATCAATCTTTCCTTGTTTTACCTCTTTCACAGCTTTAGCCACATCCATAGTTACAGTACCGCTTTTAGGATTCGGCATTAATCCACGAGGACCAAGTACACGTCCCAAAGCACCGATTTTACCCATAATAGATGGCATAGTGATAATTACATCAATATCAGTCCATCCTCCTTTGATCTTTTCGATATATTCATCAAGACCAACATAATCAGCACCAGCCTCTTTTGCAGCAGCTTCAGCATCAGGCGTACACAACACAAGAACACGAACTTGCTTACCTGTACCATGAGGAAGAGAAACGACACCTCTCACCATTTGGTTAGACTTACGCGGGTCAATTCCTAAACGTACATCGATATCTAACGAAGCGTCAAACTTCGTAAAGGTAATATCCTTTACTAATTGAGCAGCTTCCTTTAATGAATACGCCTTCCCTGCTTCAATTTTTTCGGCTACCAACTTTTGATTTTTTGTCAGTTTACTCATTATTAATTGAAGTTAATTAGTTATTACCAGGGAATTCACCTTTAACAGTGATACCCATACTTCTTGCAGTCCCTGCTACCATCGACATTGCAGCATCAATGGTAAAGCAATTCAAATCAACCAATTTGTCTTGAGCTATTGTACGGATCTGATCCCATGTAAGCTCTGCAACTTTTTTACGATTTGGTTCTGCAGATCCACCTTTAATTTTGGCCATTTCCAACAATTGAATTGCTACAGGAGGAGTCTTAACAACAAAATCAAAAGACTTATCTGTATAATAGGTAATAATTACAGGCAAGACTTTACCTGCTTTCTCCTGGGTTCTGGCATTAAATTGCTTGCAAAACTCCATAATATTAATTCCCTTAGAACCCAAAGCAGGTCCAACGGGAGGAGATGGATTTGCAGCGCCTCCTTTAATCTGTAATTTGATTAGTCCAGCAACTTCTTTAGCCATTTTTTTAATTTTAAATAATATAATTACGAAAAATACTTGTAAATAAACTTATTCCTTTTCCACATCCGTAAAGCCCAATTCAAGCGGGGTTTTCCGCCCAAATATCTTAACCATGACTTTCAATTTACGTTTATCCGCACTAATTTCTTCAACGACACCGCTAAATCCACTAAACGGACCTACACTTACTTTTACTGCATCCCCGATATTATACGGAATTGCCATTTCCTCATTAATCTCCTGAAGTTCGTCTACAGTGCCTAAGATACGATTTACTTCCGACTGTCTTAAAGGAACAGGATGATCCATTCCACCTAAGAAACCTATTACATTTGTAATATTTCTCAAGCGATGTGCAACCTCACCAACCAGAACTGCTTCAACTAAAACATACCCGGGAAGATAAGTTCTTTCTTTCACAATTTTTTTCCCGTTACGAACTTGATATACTTTTTCGGTCGGAATTAAAACTTGAAACACATATTCCCCTAAATCTGTATTGCGCATTTCTGCCTCAATAAACTCTTTAACCTTAGATTCCTTCCCACTTACAGCGCGAAGTACATACCATTTCCTTTCAACCACAGACATTATTCACACATTTAATGAGGATAAATAACTCCTTCCATTATAAATTGAAATACAGAATCCATAAGAGCAACGACAAGTGCAATAAGAAGGGAAGCACATAAAACAACTACTGCACTACTTGAAAGCTCTGAACGAGTTGGCCACGACACTTTATGGACTAATTCGTTATAAGATTCTTTACAATAATTCATTAGTTTCTTCAACATATTCTTTTAATATTTGCACGGGAAGAGAGGCTCGAACTCCCGACACTCGGTTTTGGAGACCGATGCTCTACCAACTGAGCTATTCCCGTAAAAATAGTTCCCGAATAAAAAGTCCGGGAACTATAACTGTATTTTACAAAATCAATTAGTCAAGAATTTCTGTAATCTGACCAGCACCTACAGTACGTCCACCTTCACGAATAGCGAAGCGCAAACCAACATTCAATGCAACCGGATAAATCAAATCCACAGTAATAGTTACATTATCACCCGGCATTACCATATCTGTTCCTTCTGGCAAAGTGATTTCACCTGTACAGTCCATAGTACGCAAATAGAACTGAGGACGGTAGTGATTATGGAACGGAGTGTGACGTCCACCTTCTTCTTTCTTCAAGATATAAACCTCAGCTTTAAATTTAGAGTGAGCTTTAACTTGACCCGGGTGGCAAAGGATCATACCACGTTTAATTTCGTTCTTATCAATACCACGAAGCAACAAACCTACGTTATCACCAGCTTCACCTTCGTCCAATATCTTACGGAACATTTCAACACCTGTTACAACAGACTTCTTATCTTCACCCAAGCCAAGGATTTCAACTTCGTCACCAACCTTAACGCGACCAGCTTCAATACGACCTGTAGCAACAGTACCACGACCTGTAATTGAGAAGACATCTTCAACCGGCATCAAGAATGGTTTATCAACATCACGTGGAGGCAATGGAATCCAAGTATCAACAGCATCCATCAATTCCATAATTTTTTCTTCCCACTGAGCAACACCATTCAGAGCTCCCAATGCAGAACCACGGATGATCGGAGTATTGTCACCATCAAAATCATAGAATGAAAGCAATTCGCGCATTTCCATTTCTACCAGTTCCAACATTTCCTCATCATCCACCATATCACACTTATTCAAGAATACAACCAAACGCGGAACATTTACCTGACGAGCCAACAAGATATGTTCACGAGTTTGAGGCATCGGACCATCAGTAGCAGCAACTACAATAATTGCACCATCCATCTGAGCAGCACCAGTTACCATGTTCTTTACATAGTCGGCGTGTCCCGGACAGTCAA
>DXCG01000080.1 GCA_019116145.1 Candidatus Phocaeicola gallistercoris | reverse complement strand
TGCTTTTTCTTCTCCTAAAAAAGCATTCTCTCTCTCAGAAGGAAATAATAAATCACAACAGAAAGCTGTAAGTGCTTACGACTTTCTCCACTCTATTGGTGTATGTGTCCATATTCAACATGGCTTTGACGCCAAACGCATTGCTCCACTATTAAAATATGTTGGCGTACGTAATGTTCGCGATGCAGCCGATGGGAATTACGACATGTCCGGGCTCTTATTGCTTCATCGGGAGGCAAATGTCGAAATTGTATTTGGTCCGGGAAGTGGAGCACGCGACGGGTGTATTGAAGCAACAATAAAAGCAGCCCACGAATTACATGATGCAGGAGCATTAATTGCTATAGAAGGTCCCAATGAGCCCAACAATTTTGGCGGTGTTGTGTATAATGGAGAAAAAGGAGGAGGAAATCTTTCATGGCTTCCGGTTGCCAAAATGCAACGTGACCTCTATTCTGCTGTCAAAAACGATGCGACACTGAAAAAATATCCGGTATATAGTTCCAGTGAAATGGGAGCTCAAACAGATAATTGTGGTTTGCAATTTCTGGAAATTCCCAATAGTGCAAAAACATTAATGCCAGCCGGTACAAAATATGCAGACTATGCAAACTGTCATAATTATATGTATCACCCAAGTTGGACAGGAGCCCCACATGACAATCAAGTATGGAATGCTTCTGACCCTTCCCCGGCTTGTCGTACCGATGGTCTTTATAGTAATTTTGGAAATACTTGGAATAAAGGATTCGAAGGATATGAACAACATATACTCGATTCTTTACCTCGTGTAACAACCGAAACCGGAGTACGTGTTGGCGATTGCAATGGGATGATAACAGAATCAATACAAGCACACAACTATATGAATGTATATCTTGCTCAATTTGCCCGTGGATGGGATAAAACCTTTATTTATGAATTTATTGATGATGGCGATGGAGCTTTTGGATTTTACCATGGCGACTATATCACTAAACGTATGGCTGCTGATTGTTTACATAATCTGACTTCCATTTTAAATGATGAACATCCGGCAAAACATTTACAAAACTTTAATTATTCCATTAATCCACTGCCAGAAACTGTCCACAATTTACTTATGCAGAAAAGTAATGGCAGTTTATGGATCGTCGTTTGGGGAGAACGTGTAAAAGGAACTGATGAAATACAAGTAACACTCCCTTCACCTCATAATATCAATATTTATGACCCTGTCGAAGGTACATTTCCCATCAAAACTATAGAAAATGCATCTATAATACCTTTATCTGTAAGTGACGGACCTCTTATACTAGAATTAAAACATTAAATTTTATAACAAGGAATATAAACAACAAGATAACCCCACATCGTGTTATTCCTTTTTTTCTTTTAAAAGCTATTTTATAAACAATACTTTAATATCTGACATCTGCTCAATATGATAGTTTCTTAAAGATTTTCTAATATATCGAAAGCCCTCTCTTGTTTATAATTACCCATTGTCAACCGATAATTTGCTCAATTGCTGATAATGCTGTATAATACGAATCTCTGAAAATAAATTCCAATCTTTCAATATTTGTAAATATGCAGGATTCGAACGATTAGAGACATTATTAATAAAATTGAATTTTTCTAATAAATGCCCCTTATAAGTTAAGAATACATAAAAAGGAACAAGATTACTCACTTAATAAAATCGAAATTAATATCATTGCATTAACAAAACTGTTAATCTAAATAGTTAAACAAAAAAGAAAACAATATGGACAAAGAATTAAATTATTCTCAAGACACAGAGACAAGAATTCTTCAAGCCGCTGAAAAAGAATTCTTTGAAAAAGGATATATAGGTGCAAGAACAACCTCTATTGCGGAAGCAGCTGGTGTAACCCATACTATGCTTCATTACTATTTCCGCACAAAGGACAAACTTTTCGAACAAATTGTATCAAAGAAAATAAATATGCTTGGCGATATTATATTAAGTGCTATTGGCGATAATAATCTTCCATTAGAAGACAGAATCCGGCAAGGTGTAGAACGACATTTCGATTTTATCTCAGCTAACCGAGATTTACCAAGATTTATTGTAAACGAAGTTTTCTCACACCCGGAACGTATTGAAATATTAAAAACAAGCATACAAAACATAGTAAACGATCTCCTAAATAATCTTCAACAAGAAATTGATGAATACGCAGCCAAAGGACTTTGCCAACAAGCTGATGCACGGATGCTTTTAATCGACATCGTGTCGCTCAATGTTTTCCCATTCATGGCAGCTCCTATAGTCAAAGAGGCAATTGGATATTCTTACAAAAGCTATGATGAATTTCTAACCTTACGTAAAAAAGAGAATGTAGAAACCGTTTTAAGAAAACTTAAAATTCATTGATTATGTTGAAACAGTATCTGTTCTTGGTACTATCACTGTTTACGGGTGCCCATTTATTTGCCCAAGTGACATTGGAAGAGTGCGTCAAGCTTGCACAAGACAACTATCCGCTCATCCGGAAGTATGATTTGCTGAACCAAACGAAAGAAGTGAACCTGTCGGACATCAACAAGAGTTGGCTACCGCAAATCAATGTATACGGGCAAGGAACCGTACAAAATGAAACTCCTTCCTTCCCCGAATCGTTAGCCGGAATGATTTCTCAAACAGGCACGTCCATTTCCAGATTGAATGAATGGCAATATAAAATAGGAGCTGATATCCAACAGAATATCTGGGATGGAGGTACATCAAAAAACCAACGCAAAATAGAATATGCCGAGGATGCAGAACGGCATGCAGCCTTGGAAGTACAACTTTATGACATCCGTAAACGAGTGGAAGACTTGTATTTCGGGATATTGCTTATCGAGGAACAGGTCGAACAAACCTCAAATATGCAAGTATTATTGCAAAGCAACCTTGACAAGCTACGGACGATGTTTGAAAACGGCACCGCCATGCAAAGCGACGTGGACATGGTGGAAGCCCAATATCTCAACACCGCCCAACAACTTATACAAGCGGAAAGCACGGCGAAAAGCTACCGGAAAGTATTGGAGATATTCACAGGGGAAAAACTTGTCGGACAAGAATTAGTAAGACCTAACGCATCCATACCACAAGACCTGATACCCAACCGCCCTGAATTAAAACATTTCGAAGCACAAATGCAAACCTATAAAGCAAAGAACGCAAACATCACGGTAAGCACGACGCCCAAAATCGGATTGTTCGCCCAGGCTTATTATGGTTATCCGGGATTTGATTATTTCGAAAGCATGGTAAACAACAATCTTTCTTTCAACATTCTTGCAGGAGTAAAAGTTTCATGGAACATAGGAGCATTTTACACAAAGAAAAACAACCAACAGAAACTGCGCTTCGCATCGGACAATAT
>DXCG01000079.1 GCA_019116145.1 Candidatus Phocaeicola gallistercoris | reverse complement strand
GAATTTGACGAAACGTTGATGGAGAAATATTTCGACGATCCTTCTACGATTACCGATGAAGAAATTTTCCGCGCTTTGCGTGCAGGAACTCTGAAAATGGAAATCGTTCCGATGTTGTGTGGCTCTTCTTTCAAAAATAAAGGTGTACAAACGTTGCTTGATTATGTTTGTGCTTTCTTGCCGTCGCCGTTGGATACCCCGAATATTGTAGGTACGAATCCGGCAACAGGTGCTGAAGAAGAACGTAAGCCAAGTGAAGATGAAAAGACAGCTGCTTTGGCATTTAAGATCGCTACCGACCCATATGTTGGTCGTTTGACTTTCTTCCGCGTTTACTCAGGTAAGGTTGAATCTGGTTCTTATATTTACAATTCTCGTTCGGGTAAGAAAGAACGTGTATCTCGTTTGTTCCAAATGCATTCAAATAAACAGAACCCGGTAGAAGTGATTAGCGCAGGTGATATTGGTGCAGGTGTAGGTTTTAAAGATATCCGTACAGGTGATACTTTGTGCGATGAAACAGCTCCTATCGTATTGGAATCAATGGACTTCCCCGAACCTGTTATTGGTATTGCAGTGGAACCGAAGACTCAAAAAGACTTGGATAAGTTATCTAACGGTTTGGCTAAACTGGCAGAAGAAGACCCGACATTTACTGTACGTACTGACGAACAGACTGGTCAGACGATTATTTCCGGTATGGGTGAACTTCACTTGGACATCATTATCGACCGTCTAAAACGTGAATTTAAGGTGGAATGTAACCAAGGTCGTCCGCAAGTTAACTATAAGGAAGCAATTACTAAAACTGTTGAGCTTCGTGAAGTTTACAAGAAACAGTCGGGTGGTCGTGGAAAGTTTGCAGATATCATAGTGACTGTAGGACCAATTGATGAAGATTGGAAGCAAGGTGGATTGCAATTCATCGATGAAGTTAAAGGTGGTAATATTCCTAAAGAATTTATTCCTTCGGTTCAGAAAGGTTTCCAAACAGCAATGAAGAATGGCGTTTTGGCAGGATTCCCTGTCGATTCGTTGAAGGTCGTATTGAAAGATGGTTCTTTCCATCCGGTAGACTCAGACCAGTTGTCATTTGAAATCTGTGCTATTCAGGCTTATAAGAATGCTTGTGTAAAAGCAGGTCCTGTATTGATGGAGCCGATCATGAAGTTGGAAGTTGTTACTCCAGAAGAAAACATGGGTGATGTAATAGGCGATTTGAACAAACGTCGTGGTCAGGTTGAAGGTATGGAAACAAGTCGCTCAGGAGCTCGTATCGTGAAAGCAATGGTTCCGTTGGCAGAAATGTTCGGTTATGTAACAGCTTTACGTACGATTACTTCCGGTCGTGCTACTTCCTCTATGAGCTATGATCATCATGCTCAAGTTTCTTCTTCTATTGCCAAAGCTGTATTGGAAGAAGTAAAAGGTCGTACAGACTTAGTATAAATGAAATAAAGGTTGAAGCTGATGAGGGTTAGCGAATGACTCTTAACCCTCGAGCTTCTTCTTATTGTCATATGATGTATAATTAATTATTTGAATAAAAATGAGTCAGAAAATTAGAATTAAATTAAAATCTTACGATCACAACTTGGTAGATAAATCTGCAGAGAAGATTGTAAAAACAGTAAAGGCTACAGGTGCAATTGTAAGTGGTCCAATCCCATTGCCTACGCACAAGCGGATTTACACAGTCAATCGTTCGACATTCGTTAATAAGAAGTCGCGTGAACAGTTTGAATTATCATCTTATAAAAGACTGATTGATATCTATAGCTCTACAGCAAAGACAGTCGATGCATTGATGAAATTGGAATTACCAAGCGGTGTAGAAGTAGAAATTAAAGTTTAATGAATTAAAATTAACTGAAATGCCAGGATTATTAGGAAAGAAAATCGGAATGACATCCGTTTTCAGTGCCGATGGTAAAAATGTACCATGCACTGTTATCGAAGCTGGTCCTTGTGTAGTTACTCAGATTAAGAGTGTAGAAAAAGACGGTTATGCAGCTGTTCAGTTGGGTTTTCAAGACAAGAAAGAAAAGCATACAACAAAACCGTTGATGGGACATTTTAAAAAAGCAGGAGTAACTCCAAAGAGACACTTGGCCGAGTTCAAAGATTTCTCAGAAGAATTGAATTTAGGTGATACGATTACTGTAGAATTGTTTAATGACTCTGCTTATGTAGATGTTATCGGCACTTCTAAAGGTAAAGGTTTCCAAGGTGTTGTAAAACGCCATGGATTTGGTGGTGTAGGTCAAACTACTCATGGTCAGCATAATCGTGCCCGTAAACCGGGTTCTATTGGTGCATGTTCTTACCCTGCAAAAGTATTTAAAGGATTGCGTATGGCAGGACAAATGGGTGGTGATAGAATAACTACACATAACTTACAGGTATTAAAAGTAATTCCAGAGCATAATTTGTTATTGATTAAAGGTTCTGTTCCGGGATATAAAGGTTCAATCGTAATAATTGAGAAATAATGGAAGTTAATGTATTAAATATCAAGGGTGAAGATACCGGTAAGAAAGTGGCCTTGAATGATGCCATTTTTGGAATTACGCCAAACGATCACGCTATCTATCTGGATGTAAAACAGTATATGGCTTCTCAACGCCAAGGTACCCATAAGTCGAAAGAAAGAAGCGAAATCAGTGGATCAACTCGTAAGTTAGGTCGCCAGAAAGGTGGTGGAGGTGCACGTCGTGGTGATATCAATTCTCCATTATTAGTTGGTGGTGCTCGTGTGTTTGGTCCTAAGCCACGTGATTATTGGTTTAAAGTTAATAAGAAAGTGAAAGTATTGGCTCGTAAGTCTGCATTGGCTTACAAAGCTCAGTCTAATAATATTGTGGTAATTGAAGATTTCTCTTTTGACGCCCCAAAAACTAAAGAAATTATAAATGTTATAAATAACCTTAAAGTTTCTGGGCGAAAATTGCTCTTCGTTTTGCCCGGTGCAGATAAAAATGTATATTTGTCAGCTCGTAATTTAGAACGGACAAATGTTGCAATAGCTTCTGCGCTGAATACATATATAGTATTGAACGCAGAAACTCTTGTTGTAACAGAAAATGCGTTAAAAAATATTGAATCAACTTTAATTAAGTAATAAGGAGGCGAATAGTATGGGAATGATTATCAAACCGTTGGTTACGGAAAAGATGACCAATATTTCTGAAAAATTCAATCGTTTCGGCTTTATCGTTCGTCCGGATGCAAATAAAGTTGAAATTAGAAAAGAAATCGAGTCTTTGTATAATGTTACTGTTCTTTCGGTGAATACAATGCGTTATGCAGGAAAAAATAAAAGTCGTTATACTAAATCTGGCTTGATTAAAGGTCGTACAAATGCTTATAAGAAAGCAATTGTGACATTAAAAGAGGGTGATACTATTGATTTTTATAGTAATATTTGATAAATAGAAATGGCAGTACGTAAATTTAAGCCCACGACACCGGGGCAAAGACACAAGATTATTGGTACTTTTGATGAAATTACTGCAGTAGTACCAGAAAAGTCTCTTGTATATGGGAAACGATCTACTGGTGGCCGTAACAATGTAGGTAAGATGACTATGCGCTACATTGGTGGAGGTCATAAGAGAAAATACCGTATAATAGATTTCAAGAGAGATAAAGACGGTGTTCCAGCAGTTGTAAAAACAATAGAATATGATCCGAACCGTTCGGCTCGTATTGCTCTTTTGTTTTATGCTGATGGAGAAAAGCGATATATCATTGCTCCTAATGGATTGCAAGTCGGTAGTACTTTGATGTCTGGAGCGAATGCGGCGCCTGAGATTGGTAATACGCTTCCGCTTGAGAATATCCCTGTTGGTACAGTTATTCATAATATTGAATTACATCCGGGGCAAGGTGCTGCGTTGGTCAGATCGGCTGGTAATTTTGCTCAGTTGACTTCGCGTGAAGGTAAATATTGTGTGATTAAATTGCCTTCAGGGGAAGTAAGACAAATATTGAGTGCTTGTAAGGCTACTATTGGTAGCGTAGGTAATTCGGATCATGCTTTGGAAGCATCAGGTAAAGCTGGACGCTCACGCTGGTTAGGACGTCGTCCTCATAACCGTGGTGTTGTTATGAATCCTGTTGATCACCCGATGGGTGGTGGTGAAGGACGTCAGTCTGGAGGTCATCCGCGTTCTCGTACAGGTTTGTATGCTAAGGGCTTGAAGACAAGAGCACCTAAGAAACAGTCTTCTAAATATATTATTGAGAGAAGAAAGTAATAATATTAATTGAGTAGATTATGAGTCGTTCATTAAAAAAAGGTCCATATATTAATGTAAAACTGGAAAAGAAGGTGCTGGCTATGAATGAAAGCGGTAAGAAATCGGTTGTTAAGACTTGGGCTCGCGCTTCAATGATTTCACCTGATTTTGTAGGGCATACTATCGCAGTTCATAACGGTAATAAGTTTATTCCTGTTTATGTTACTGAAAATATGGTGGGACATAAGTTCGGAGAATTTGCTCCAACACGTACGTTCCGTGGTCATGCAGGTAATAAGAAAAAGTAAGTGAACAGGGTTTTTGAATAAAAAAGTAGAAAATAATGGGAGCAAGAAAAAAAATATCGGCTGAAAAAAGAAAAGAAGCCCTTAAAACTATGTATTTTGCAAAGTTGCAGAATGTACCTACTTCTCCGCGTAAGATGCGTCTTGTTGCTGATATGATTCGCGGAATGGAAGTTAATCGTGCATTGGGTGTCCTGAAGTTTTCTTCAAAAGAAGCTTCAGTAAGAGTAGAAAAATTGCTACGCTCTGCTATTGCTAATTGGGAACAGAAAAACGAACGTAAAGCTGAAAGTGGTGAATTGTTTGTAACAAAAATTTTTGTTGATGAAGGAGTTACGTTGAAGAGAATGAGACCGGCTCCGCAAGGAAGAGGTTATAGAATTCGCAAGCGTTCTAACCATGTGACATTGTTCGTTGATTCGAAAAATACTAATGATAAAAATTAAGAGTAGATGGGACAGAAAGTTAATCCGATAAGCAACCGATTAGGAATTATCAGAGGATGGGATTCTAACTGGTACGGCGGTAAAAATTATGGCGATGCTTTGCTGGAAGATAGCAAAATTCGTAAATATTTGAATGCTAGACTTGCAAAGGCTAGTGTTTCAAGAATTGTTATTGAGCGTACGTTGAAATTGGTGACAATTACTGTATGTACTGCTCGTCCGGGTCTTATCATTGGTAAAGGTGGTCAAGAGGTTGATAAATTAAAGGAAGAATTGAAGAAGATTACCGATAAGGATATTCAAATTAATATCTTCGAAGTAAAGAAACCTGAGTTGGATGCAGTTATTGTGGCTAACAACATTGCTCGTCAGGTGGAAGGAAAAATAGCATATCGTCGTGCAATTAAAATGGCAATAGCCAATACGATGCGTATGGGAGCTGAAGGTATTAAAGTTTTGATATCTGGACGTTTGAATGGAGCTGAAATGGCACGTTCGGAAATGTATAAGGAAGGACGTACTCCATTACATACATTCCGTGCTGATATAGATTATTGTCATGCAGAAGCTTTGACAAAAGTAGGGCTGTTAGGTATTAAAGTTTGGATTTGCCGTGGTGAGGTTTATGGAAAGCGTGAATTGACTCCAAATTTTGTACAAAGTAAAGAAAGCAGCCGTGGCGGAAATGGTAATGGGAAAAATTTCCGTAGAAAGAAAAATAACAATCGCTAACGCATTTTGATTTTAGGAATTATGTTACAACCGAAAAAAACAAAATTCAGAAGACAGCAAAAAGGAAGCGCTAAAGGGAATGCTCAGAGAGGTCATCAGTTAGCTTTTGGTACATTCGGTATCAAATCATTGCAAACCAAATGGATCACTGGGCGACAAATTGAAGCTGCGCGTGTTGCTGTAACAAGATATATGCAGCGTCAAGGACAAATCTGGATTCGTATTTTCCCGGATAAGCCAATTACCCGTAAACCTGCAGATGTACGTATGGGTAAAGGTAAAGGTAATCCGGAAGGATTCGTTGCTCCAGTTACACCGGGACGTATTTTGATAGAAGTAGAAGGTGTCTCTTTTGATGTAGCAAAAGAAGCTCTGCGCCTCGCTGCACAGAAACTTCCTGTTACAACTAAGTTTATTGTTAGACGTGATTACGACGCAAGTCAAAATTCTTAATTATTATGAAGATTGCAGAAATTAGAGAAATAGCTACCAATGAACTGGCTGAAAGAATTCAAACTGAAGTTGCTAATTATAATCAAATGATTTTGAATCATTCGATCTCTCCATTGGAAAATACTGCGCAGATTAAAACTTTGCGTAGAACAATTGCTCGAATGAAAACAGAATTGCGTCAGAGAGAACTTAACAAATAATAATGGTCGCATGGAAGCTAGAAATTTAAGAAAAGAAAGAACAGGGGTTGTAATTAGCAATAAGATGGATAAGACCATTACTGTTGCTGCTAAGTTTAAGGAAAAACACCCTATATATGGTAAATTTGTTTCTAAAACAAAAAAATACCATGCTCATGATGAAAAGAACGAATGCCAAATAGGTGATTTTGTTCGTATTATGGAAACTCGTCCTCTGAGCAAAACTAAAAGATGGAGATTGGTTGAAATTATTGAAAGAGCTAAGTAATTATGATACAAGCAGAATCCAGACTTACAGTATGTGATAACAGTGGCGCGAAAGAAGCTCTTTGTATCCGCGTGTTGGGCGGGACAAAAAGACGGTATGCCTCTGTAGGGGATGTTATTGTAGTCTCAATTAAAAGTGTTATCCCATCAAGTGATATTAAAAAAGGAGCAGTATCTAAGGCCCTGATTGTACGTACTAAGAAAGAAATTCGTCGTGCTGACGGTTCTTATATTCGTTTTGATGATAATGCCTGTGTGTTATTGAACAATGCAGGTGAAATTAGAGGTAGTCGTATTTTTGGACCGGTGGCAAGAGAGTTGCGTGCTGTTAATATGAAGGTCGTTTCACTTGCCCCAGAAGTACTTTAATTTTGTAAAAGAATTGAGTATATGAGTAAGTTACATATTAAAAAAGGCGATACCGTTTACGTAAACTCTGGTGAAGACAAGGGTAAGACGGGACGTGTGTTAAAAGTGCTCGTTAAAGAACAACGTGCATTGGTTGAAGGCATTAACATGGTTTCAAAAAGCACTAAACCTAATGCGAAGAATCCGCAAGGAGGAATTGTGAAGCAGGAAGCTCCTATTCACATTTCTAACTTGAATCCGGTAGATCCGAAAACAGGAAAACCGACACGTATTGGAAGAAGAGAGAGTTCTGATGGAAGAACTTATGTTCGTTACGCTAAAAAATCAGGAGAGGAGATTAAATAATGAGTACTACTGCAAGCCTTAAAAAAGAATATGCAGAGCGTATCGCTCCTGCATTGAAGAGTCAATTCCAATATTCTTCATCTATGCAAGTTCCAGTGCTTAAAAAGATTGTAATTAATCAAGGTTTGGGAATGGCAGTTGCAGATAAGAAGATTATTGATGTTGCTATTAACGAATTAACTGCTATTACGGGGCAGAAAGCAGTTGCTACTGTCTCTCGTAAAGATATTGCAAACTTCAAGTTGCGTAAGAAAATGCCTATAGGTGTTATGGTTACCTTACGTCGTGAAAGAATGTATGAATTCCTTGAAAAGCTGATTCGTGTAGCATTGCCACGTATCCGTGATTTTAAAGGTATAGAGAGTAAATTTGATGGAAGAGGTAATTATACTTTAGGTATTCAGGAACAAATTATTTTTCCTGAAATAAATATTGATAGTATAACAAAAATTCTCGGAATGAATATTACCTTTGTAACCTCTGCAAAAACAGACGAAGAAGGTTATGCCTTATTGAAGGAATTCGGTTTACCATTTAAAAACGCTAAAAAAGATTAATGTGATATGGCAAAAGAATCAATGAAAGCTCGGGAAGTGAAAAGAGCTAAACTGGTAGCCAAGTATGCAGAAAAACGTGCGGCTTTGAAAGAAATAGTAAGAAAAGGAGAACCTGCAGAAGCGTTTGAAGCTGCTCAAAAGTTGCAACGAATTCCTAAAAATGCCAATCCGATCCGTTTACATAATCGTTGTAAATTGACGGGACGGCCAAGAGGATATATGCGTCAATTTGGTCTTTCACGTATCCAATTCCGTGAAATGGCTTCTAATGGCTTGATACCGGGCGTTAAAAAAGCAAGCTGGTAATTAATTTTATTATTAAATATTGTCAGGGAAGTCCTGATTAATTTAACAAATTTATTTATGACAGATCCAATCGCAGATTATCTCACAAGATTGAGAAATGCAATTAGTGCAAAGCACAGAGTTGTAGAAGTACCTGCTTCAAATTTGAAAAAGGAAATTACAAAAATCTTATTTGAAAAAGGGTACATTTTGAATTACAAATTTGTAGATGACGGTCCTCAAGGAACTATTAAAGTTGCATTGAAGTATGATGCTGTAAACAAGGTAAATGCTATCAAGAAACTTATAAGAGTGTCGACTCCGGGTATGCGTAAGTATACTGGCTACAAAGATATGCCGAGAGTGATAAATGGATTAGGTATTGCTATTTTATCTACATCCAAAGGTGTGATGACAGACAAGGAGGCTTCTGCCATGAAAATTGGTGGTGAAGTGCTTTGTTACGTATATTAATGTAGGAGGATAAGTTTATGTCAAGAATAGGTAAGTTACCCATTAATATTCCTGCGGGAGTAACAGTTTCTCTTAAGGATAATATTGTTAATGTAAAAGGTCCTAAAGGGGAGTTAAGTCAATATGTAAATCCATCTATCGATGTTGAAGTTGCTGATGGGCATATTGTATTGAAAGAGAAAGAAAATGAAATGCTTGATAATTTGAAGCAACGCCATGCTTTCCATGGTTTGTACCGTGCTTTGCTCCATAATATGGTTGTAGGTGTATCTGAAGGCTATAAGAAAGAATTGGAGTTAGTGGGTGTGGGATATCGTGCTTCAAATAATGGTAATATTATTGATTTCGCATTAGGATATACGCATAATATTTTTATGCAATTGCCTTCTGAGGTTAAAATTGAAATTAAGTCAGAACGAAATAAGAACCCTCTTATTATCTTGGAGTCTTGTGACAAACAGTTGCTTGGTCAGATTTGTGCGAAGATACGTTCGTTCCGTATGCCTGAACCGTATAAAGGGAAAGGTATTAAGTTTGTTGGTGAAGAAATTCGTAGAAAATCAGGTAAATCAGCTGGTGCTAAATAATTCATATAAAATCGTATAGTTATTATGATGACAAAATTAGATAGACGAAATAGAATTAAATATAGAGTACGCAACAAGATTACAGGAACAAAAGGGTGTCCTCGCATGAGCGTATTTAGAAGTAATAAGCAGATATATGTGCAAATTATTGATGATTTGAAAGGAGAAACATTAGCTTCTGCCTCGTCATTGGGAATGGAACCAATGCCTAAAAAAGAACAGGCTGCAAAAGTTGGTGAATTAATTGCTAAAAGGGCTCAAGAAGCGGGTATTACGACAGTTGTATTTGATCGTAATGGCTACTTATATCATGGGAGAGTAAAGGAAGTGGCTGATGCTGCTCGTAACGGTGGACTTAAATTTTGAAAGATATGGCAATTAATAATAGAGTTAAAGTTACTAGCGATATAGAATTGAAAGATCGTTTAGTTGCAATTAATCGTGTCACTAAAGTAACCAAAGGTGGTAGAACTTTCAGTTTTGCAGCCATTGTAGTAGTTGGTAATGAAGATGGTATCATCGGTTGGGGTTTAGGAAAGGCTGGTGAAGTTACGACGGCTATTGCAAAAGGCGTTGAAGCTGCAAAGAAAAATCTTACTCGTGTCCCTGTTTGGAAAGGTACAGTGCCACATGAGCAAAGTGCTAAATTTGGTGGGGCTAAGGTATTTATTAAGCCTGCATCAACAGGTACAGGTGTTGTTGCTGGTGGTGCAATGCGTGCAGTTTTAGAGAGTGCCGGTGTTACAGATGTATTGGCTAAATCTAAAGGTTCTTCTAATCCTCACAATTTAGTAAAAGCAACTATTTTGGCATTAAGTGAGATGAGAGATGCACGTACTATTGCTCAGAATAGAGGAATTAGTTTGGAAAAAGTATTTAGAGGATAGGAGGAAGAATATGTCAACCATTAAGATTAAACAAGTGAAAAGTAGAATAGGTGCTCCTATTGATCAGAAAAGAACGTTAGATGCTTTAGGTCTTCGTAAGATTAATCGCGTTGTTGAGCATGAAGCAACCCCATCTATTTTAGGTATGGTGGAAAAAGTTAAGCACCTTGTTCAAGTTATTAAGTAATTTATAAAGAATTTTGCAATATGAATTTAAATAGTTTACATCCAGCGGAAGGCTCTGTTAAGACACGTAAAAGAGTAGGACGTGGCGCAGGTTCTGGTTTAGGAGGTACTTCTACAAGAGGACATAAAGGAGCAAAGTCAAGATCTGGTTATTCTAAAAAAATAGGATTTGAGGGGGGACAAATGCCTCTTCAACGTCGTGTTCCGAAGTTTGGCTTTAAGAATATTAACCGAGTTGAATATAAGGCTATTAATCTTGAAACTATTCAACAACTTGCAGATGCAAAAAATCTGACTAAAGTAGGAATTAAAGATTTGATTGAAGCTGGTTATATTTCTTCTAAGCAATTGGTGAAAATTCTTGGTAACGGTAGTTTAACTACTAAACTTGATGTTGAAGCTAATGCTTTTTCAAAAAGTGCGGTAGCTGCAATCGAAGCCGTTGGTGGTAATGCAGTAAAACTCTGATTCAATGAGAAAATCTATTGAAACATTAAAGAATATTTGGAACATTGAGGATCTGAGACAACGGATCCTCATTACTATATTGTTTGTTGCAATCTACAGATTTGGTTCATATGTGGTACTACCAGGTATTAATCCCGATATGTTGTCTAAGTTGCATGAACAAACGAGTGAAGGTCTTCTTGCGTTATTGAACATGTTCTCTGGAGGTGCATTTTCTAATGCTTCTATTTTTGCATTGGGAATTATGCCATATATTTCGGCATCGATTGTCATTCAATTATTGGCGATTGTTGTTCCTTATTTCCAAAAACTCCAGCGTGAAGGGGAAAGTGGGCGTCGAAAGATAAATCAATATACTCGTATTTTGACAATCTTCATCCTGATTTTCCAAGCTCCTTCATATCTTATTAACTTGAAATTGCAAGCAGGTCCAGCTCTTAATGCTTCATTAGATTGGACTTTCTTTATTATTTCTTCTACCGTTATCTTGGCAGCAGGAAGTATGTTTATCTTGTGGCTTGGTGAAAGAATTACAGATAAAGGTATTGGCAATGGCATTTCATTGATTATAATGGTGGGGATTATTGCACGTCTTCCGCAGGCTTTTACAGGAGAATTTGCATCGCGTCTTGCTTCTCCGGGAGCAGGAGGTATTATTATGTTGTTGATGGAGATTGTTGTATTGGTATTGGTTATTGCTGCAGCGATTTTATTGGTACAAGGTGTACGTAAAGTTCCTGTACAGTATGCAAAGCGTATAGTTGGCAATAAGCAATATGGTGGCGCAAGGCAATATATTCCTTTAAAAGTAAATGCTGCAAATGTAATGCCAATTATTTTTGCGCAGGCTATTATGTTTATCCCTATGACCATAATAGGCTATTCAAACGTAGCTTCGGCAAGCGGTATCGCTCGTGCTTTTGTTGATCATACGAGTTTTTGGTATAATTTGATATTTGCCATATTGATCATCGTATTTACATGGTTTTATACTGCAATTACAATTAATCCGACTCAGATGGCAGAAGACATGAAGCGGAATAATGGTTTTATACCAGGTATTAAGCCGGGTAAAAATACAGCAGATTATATTGATATGATAATGTCTCGTATCACTTTACCAGGGTCTGTATTTTTGGCAATCATTGCTATTTTGCCCGCTTTCGCAGGAATCTTTGGTGTGCAACCTGAGTTTGCTCAATTCTTTGGTGGAACATCTTTGTTGATTCTTGTGGGAGTTGTTCTTGATACATTGCAACAAGTAGAGAGCCATTTGTTAATGCGTCATTACGATGGTTTGTTAAGTTCTGGTCGAATAAGAGGACGGGCTTCATATTAAGGAATAATACTGGAATAATGATATTTCTTAAGACTGATGATGAAATAGAGCTACTTCGACAGAGTAATCTTCTTGTAGCGAAAACATTGGCAGAAATTGCTAAGATGATAAAGCCTGGAGTAACGACAAAAGAGCTTGATAAAATTGCGGAAGAATATATAAGGGATAATGGAGCGATTCCTACATTTAAGGGATTCCCAAATCCTTATAATGCTAAGGCTCCTTTTCCTGCATCTATTTGTACATCGGTAAATGACCAAGTTGTACATGGCATTCCTAATGATGTTCCATTGAAAGAGGGTGATATTGTTTCTGTTGATTGTGGGGCATTGTTAAATGGGTATTGTGGTGATTCTGCTTATACCTTTTGTGTAGGAGATGTTGATGCGGAAGTTCTGAATTTATTGAAGACAACAAAAGAGGCTCTTTATAAAGGTATTAATGAGGCTGTACATGGCAAACGGGTAGGAGATATTGGTTTTGCTGTTCAGGCTTATTGTGAAAGTCGTTCTTATAGTGTTGTGCGAGAATTTGTAGGGCATGGTATTGGGCGGCAAATGCATGAAGACCCTTATGTTCCCAATTATGGGAAAAAAGGAAATGGCATATTGCTTCGTAAAGGAATGTGTATCGCTATAGAGCCAATGATTGCTCAAGGTGCACGTCAGATTTATATGGATGACGATCAATGGTCTGTACGGACAAGAGATCATAAATGTGCTGCACATTTTGAACATACAGTGGCAATTGGTCTTGAAAAAGCTGATATTTTATCATCGTTTGAGTATATTGAAGAAGTTTTAGGAGATAAAGCAATTTAACATGGCAAAACAGTCTGCAATAGAGCAAGATGGAGTAATAGTAGAAGCATTGTCGAATGCAATGTTTCGAGTAGAATTAGAAAATGGGCATGAAATCACAGCTCATATTTCTGGAAAAATGAGAATGCACTACATTAAAATTTTACCAGGTGATAAGGTACGTGTAGAAATGTCTCCTTATGATCTGTCAAAAGGAAGAATTGTTTTTAGATATAAGTAAAAATTAAAAATATGAAAGTAAGAGCATCATTGAAGAAACGTACGCCGGAGTGTAAAATAGTAAGACGTAAAGGTCGTTTGTATGTAATTAATAAGAAAAGTCCTAAGTATAAACAACGTCAAGGATAATTTATTATTTTTGCAAAAAAAATAATTTTGTATATGGCTATAAGAATAGTTGGTGTAGATTTACCTCAAAATAAAAGAGGTGAGATTGCGTTGACATACATTTATGGTATTGGACGCAGTAGTTCAGCGAAAATTTTGGATAAAGCTGGCGTAGACCGTGATTTGAAAGTGAAAGATTGGAATGATGACCAAGCTGCAAAGATTCGTGAAATCATTGGTGCAGAATACAAAGTAGAAGGAGATCTTCGGTCTGAAATTCAATTAAACATTAAGCGATTAATGGATATTGGATGCTATCGTGGGGTTCGTCATCGTTTAGGATTGCCTGTAAGAGGTCAAAGTACCAAAAACAATGCAAGAACACGTAAGGGTAGGAAGAAAACTGTTGCGAATAAGAAAAAAGCTACTAAATAATAATTGTTAATATGGCAAAAAAAACAGTCGCAACTAAGAAAAGAAATGTGAAGGTTGAAGCAAATGGACAATTACATGTTCATTCTTCGTTCAACAATATTATTGTTTCTTTAGCAAACAGTGAAGGTCAAATTATAGCATGGTCTTCAGCTGGAAAAATGGGATTTAGAGGTTCGAAAAAGAACACTCCTTATGCAGCACAAATGGCTGCTCAAGATTGTGCAAAAGTTGCATATGATCTTGGCTTAAGAAAGGTAAAAGCTTATGTAAAAGGTCCTGGAAATGGACGTGAGTCTGCTATAAGAACTGTACATGGAGCAGGAATTGAGGTTACAGAAATTATCGATGTAACTCCATTGCCACATAACGGTTGTCGTCCTCCTAAAAGAAGAAGAGTATAATAACCAATAAAAATGAAACTTGATTTTGTTTTAATGGATTGCAATTCCTTTCTGTAATCGCGGCTGCAACAAATTTAAGTTCATGAATAACAATTAAAAATTAATAAAAATGGCTAGATACACTGGACCAAAAACAAAAATTGCTCGTAAATTTGGCGAAGCAATCTTTGGAGCTGATAAGGTTTTGTCAAAGAAAAATTATCCTCCTGGGCAACATGGTAATACTCGGCGTAGAAAGACTTCAGAGTATGGTGTCATGTTAGCTGAAAAACAAAAAGCGAAATATACTTACGGAGTATTGGAAAAACAATTCCGTAATATGTTTAAAAAGGCTGCTACAATGAACGGTATTACGGGTGAAATTCTGTTACAGACTCTTGAATGTCGTTTAGATAATGTAGTATTCCGTTTAGGAATTGCACCTACGCGTGCTGCTGCACGTCAATTAGTAGGGCATAAACATATTGTTGTAGACGGGAAAGTTGTGAATATTCCTTCTTATTCCGTAAAACCAGGACAATTAGTGGGGGTTCGTGAAAAATCTAAATCTTTAGAAGTTATAACCAATGCTTTAGCTGGCTTTAATCACAGCAAATATCCTTGGTTAGAATGGGATGACGAATCAAAAGTAGGGAAATTATTGCATGTGCCTGAAAGAGCTGATATTCCTGAAAATATTAAAGAACATTTGATTGTAGAATTATATTCTAAATAATAAATAATTAATTTCATGGCGATATTAGCATTTCAAAAGCCTGACAAAGTTTTAATGTTAGAGGCGGATTCTAAGTTTGGTAAATTTGAGTTTCGTCCGTTAGAACCAGGGTTTGGTATTACTGTAGGTAATGCACTACGTCGTATCCTCCTTTCTTCATTGGAGGGATATGCCATAAACACTATTCATATAGAAGGTGTAGAGCATGAGTTTGCTACTGTTCCGGGCGTAAAGGAAGATGTCACTAACATTATTTTGAACTTAAAACAGGTGCGGTTCAAACAAATCGTTGAAGAGTTTGAAGATGAAAGGGTAAGCATTACCGTAGAGAATTCTACTGAATTTAAGGCAGGTGATATAAGTAAACATTTAACCGGATTTGAAGTGTTAAATCCAGAATTGGTTATTTGCCATTTAGATTCAAAAGCAACGATGCAAATTGATATTACAATTAACAAAGGTCGCGGATATGTGCCTGCTGATGAAAACCGGGAGTTCTGTACCGATGTAAATGTAATACCTATTGACTCTATTTATACTCCGATTCGTAATGTAAAGTATATAGTGGAAAATTATCGTGTTGAACAAAAAACAGATTATGAGAAACTAATACTTGAGATTACTACGGATGGTTCCATTCACCCAAAGGAGGCATTAAAAGAGGCTGCTAAAATATTAATTTATCATTTTATGTTGTTCTCTGATGAGAAGATTACATTGGAAACTTCAGACAACGACGGAAATGAGGAATTTGATGAAGAAGTCTTGCACATGCGTCAGTTACTTAAAACAAAATTGGTAGATATGGACTTGTCAGTCCGTGCTTTAAATTGCTTAAAGGCTGCAGATGTTGAAACATTGGGAGATTTAGTGCAATATAATAAGACCGATTTGTTGAAGTTCCGTAACTTTGGGAAGAAATCGCTCACTGAGCTTGATGATTTGCTCGAGAGTCTGAATCTGTCGTTTGGAACGGATATTTCTAAATATAAATTAGATAAAGAATAAACCAATGAGACATAATAAGAAATTTAATCATTTGGGTCGTACTGCTTCTCATAGAAAAGCGATGTTGTCGAACATGGCATGTTCTTTGATTAAGCACAAAAGAATCACTACGACTCTTGCAAAGGCTAAAGCTTTAAAGAAATATGTTGAGCCATTGATTACAAGATGTAAAAATGACACTACTAATTCCCGTCGAGTTGTATTTAGCTATTTACAAGATAAAACTATTGTGACAGAACTTTTTAAAGAAGTTTCTGTTAAAGTTGCAGATCGTCCGGGAGGATATACTCGTATTATCAAAACAGGACGTCGTTTAGGAGATGATGCAGAAATGTGTTTCATCGAGTTGGTCGATTACAATGAAAATATGGCTAAAGCACCAGCTAAAAAGGCTACTCGTACGCGTCGTTCGAAAAAGTCTTCTTCTACAGTTGCAGCAAATGAAGTTTCGACAGAAAATATTTCTGTAGAGACTACAGCGTCAACAGCAGAAGAAACAGCTAAAGCTGAATAATAGATTTTCTATAGTTAAAAAAGGAGTTGTATCGTAGATACAGCTCCTTTTTGTTTTCTATAATGTGTTGGAGGTTTTGTATGTATTTAAAGTTGAACTATTGATATAAAACGAAAAAAATCGAATAGATTTTTTCGTTATCTCATGAGGTAATATTGTAAAAACAAAAGCAAATTGATTGTAGAATAAAAAAATATTGGTATTTTTACCTCGTCCCTTAAAAAAATAGAGGGTGATTTTTTATAGTATATCATTAACCGCCTAAAATTACGATGAGAAATTTGAAAATTTTACTTTGTATTTTGACTCTCATGTCAAGTCATTTTGTTGTGAATGCCATCAACAATCAAGATTTTCTTGCAAGGACATCTGCTTCCATTTCATTGAAGATACCGGGAAATACAGCAAAGGTTTATCCGTTGACATTGCAGAAAGCAGGAACGACAGATAATCTTTATTACATGGAATCGCCGGAAACTATTCCGGTTGTTTTGACTGAGCAGATCAGAGAATGGGGGACTAAAGACAGTTTGCAAGTAAATGTTTATATTACAGCATTAGAGGATATTTATTTCAGCTATAGTCAGTCGTTGGCTACAGGTTTTAAACATGATGACTGCTTGTTTTATATGCCCGGATTTTGGTATCGTAAGAATCTACGTTCACCCAAGGAAGCTCCTTCTTTTCATACATCCGATAGTTGGATTGTGCGGGAAGACCGTTTAAGTACGCCTCTGACAGGTATTTATGCAGGAGATGGATCGTATGTTACGGTAAGCCGATTGGATGAAATGACAACTGATGCATTAAGCACACATCGTGAGGGAGAAATTATATTATCGGGAAAGACATCTTTAGGTTTTACTGGTTTTGTCAATAATCAAGGAATAGCTACATTAACCTTTGGATTCCCTTATAAGGAAGCGCCGAGAAGTTATATTCGTAAACTGACATTAGCTCCGGAAGTTACTGCATTCCAGTTCTTGAAAAAAGGGGAAACTGTTTCATTGACATGGAATATTGTGAACGGTCATGCTACGGATTATTCTGATTTTGTTCGTCAGACATGGGAATACAGCTACGACACATATTCACCGAAGCCGCTAGAAACGCCATATTCCATTGCCACGATGAAGGAAGTGTTGAGCGATTTCTTTGTCAGTAGTTTTGTTGACAGCCATGAATTAACCTATAATTCGGGTATCCATTTAAGGACAGCCGATTGTGCCTCAAACGGTCAGGCTGAAGTAGGATTTATCGGGCGTGTTTTGTTGAATGCCTTTAATGCATGGGAATACGGTTGGGAGAACGGACGTGACGATTTGAAAACCAACAGCAAAAAAGTTTTTGAAAGTTATTTAAATAAAGGTTTTACTCCAGCGGGCTTCTTTAGAGAATCTGTAAATTTTGATAACAAAACAGACGACCCGGTTCTTTCCATCCGGCGTCAGTCGGAAGGTATTTATGCAATGTTTCATTATTTAGCTTATGAAAAAGCAAATGGAAGAAAACATGCTGCTTGGGAAGAAAAATTGCGTAATATGCTCGATTTGTTTTTGAAACTTCAAAATACAGATGGTAGCTTCCCACGTAAATTTCATGATGATTTGTCTATTGTCGATAAAAGTGGAGGAAGTACTCCGTCTGCAACGTTACCTTTAGTAATGGGGTATAAATATTTTAAAGACAAACGTTATTTGGAAGCAGCGAAAAAGACAGGAGATTATCTTGAACGTGAATTAATTTCGAAAGCTGATTATTTCTCTTCAACATTGGATGCCAATTGTGAAGATAAAGAAGCATCATTGTATGCTGCAACAGCAACTTATTATTTGGCTTTGATAACAAAGGGAGAAGAACATAAACATTATGCCGATCTTTCGCGTAAAGCTGCTTATTTTGCATTGTCTTGGTATTATGTATGGGATGTTCCTTTCGCACAAGGGCAAATGTTGGGCGATATTGGTCTGAAGACACGTGGTTGGGGCAATGTTTCTGTTGAAAATAATCACATCGATGTGTTTGTCTTTGAGTTTGCCGATGTATTGCGTTGGTTAGGAAAAGAATACCAAGAACAACGTTTCATAGGTTTTGCCGATGTTATTTCCACATCCATGCGTCAGTTATTGCCATACGAGAACCATTTATGCGGCGTTGCAAAATCTGGTTATTATCCAGAAGTTGTACAACATACTAATTGGGACTATGGTAAAAACGGGAAAGGTTATTATAACGATATATTCGCTCCGGGGTGGACGGTTGCTTCTTTATGGGAGTTGTTTACTCCGGGACGTGCAGAGCGTTTTCTTGAATAAACAATAAGTACGTTGATATGTATAATAGATTTTGTTTATTGCTTTTTGCATTAATGAGCTATGTCTCTCTTTGGGGAAGGGAGGGCGATACGATTGCATTGGCCGATCCTACTATTTTCGTTGATAAAGGTGTATATTATTTGTACGGGACCAGCAGTAATGCCGATTATGCATTTGAAGTATATCGTTCGACAAACTTGAAAGATTGGGAAGGACCTGTAGGTAAGGAGCAGGGATATGCATTGAAAATTGGTGATTCGTTTGGGACAACCGGATTTTGGGCACCTCAAATATTTAAGTATAAAGGGAAATATTACATGGCTTATACGGCAAACGAACAAATTGCCATTGCTGTTTCCGATAGTCCTATGGGACCATTTTCCCAAGAAGAAAAGAACATAATTCCTACAGGTGGACGTGCTATCGACCCTTATGTCTTTTTCGATACTGATGGGAAAATATATTTGTATCATGTAAGGCTGACAGAGGGTAATCGAATTTTTGTGGCTGAGATGAATGATGATCTGCAATCGTTGAAAGAGGAGACAGTGCATGAATGTATTGCAGCCCAAGCTAAGACATGGGAGGATACCGCAGATGCCGGTTGGAAAGTTGCAGAAGGTCCCACTGTGTTGAAAGAAAAAGGATTATATTATTTGTTTTATTCAGCAAATGATTATAGAAATGTCGATTATGCGGTAGGATATGCTGTTTCAGAATCACCTTATGGTCCGTGGAAAAGAAGTGGCAATTCTCCGATTATAAGCCGGGATAGATTAAAAGAAAATGGGACAGGACACGGTGATGTGTTTTATGACAGAAAAGGAAGAATGAAGTATGTTTTCCATACACATTGTTCGGAAGGGAAAGTGCATCCACGTAAAACAGCAGTGATACAGTTGGAAAAAGAGCGTGTATCAAAAAAAGAGATACGTTTTAACATATTGCCAGAAACATTTCTTTATTTAGAAAGCAGTAATTAAAGACATAAAAGCCATCATCTCTTATTCGGATGATGGCTTTTATTATGTTCTGCAGTGATTAATCGGCTACTGTGATACCCATTTTTTTCATTAAGAAGCAGGCATTCATGTTTTGAGCTACACCTTCACGCAAGTGATATGAAAAAGTCAGTTCATTATCGTGAATATCGGCTTCGAAACAATAATTGCGAATGTTTTCAGGAAATTGTTTTGCCAATGTTGCTAATTGTAAATCGTGTGTGGCGATAATACCATCTGTATTAAGTTGCATAAATTGGCGTATAAGGTCGAGCGATCCTTTTTGTTTGTCGACCGAATTGGTACCTCTTAATATCTCATCAAGAATAATAAACAATTCTTTTCCTTCATTTAGCAAATTGATAATTCTTTTTAGGCGTTTTAATTCAGCAAAGAAATAAGATTCGTTGTCGGATAGCGAATCGGTTGTGCGTAAGCTGGTAAATAATTGTGCCGGGTAAAGAGTCAGCATATCACAACAAACAGGACACCCTATACATGCTAATAGATAATTAGTTCCAATGGTGCGTAGGTATGTACTTTTCCCAGCCATGTTTGCCCCAGTAATAATTAGGAAGAACGGACGTGAAGGAATGGTTGCGTCATTTTTTACACATTTGTTTTCCGGCATTAGCGGGTGTCCCATGTTTTGTGCCATAAATAAAAATGGCTTATCAGAAATGGTTGGATAGGTATATGCCGGATGATTATAGGCGAATGTAGAAAGAGAACAAAGCGCATCTATTTCACCTACGGTTTCTAACCAATGCATTAGGTGGTTCCCATAACGTTCTTTCCATTGTTCAATACGAACAATTTGGCGGAGTTGGAAGAAAAGGCTTCCTTCTAAGATGATGTATAGTAGTTGGTTATTACGTAAATCAAGTCGGTCGAGTTCTTTGGATAGTTGCGCCAATGCATCGGCAGGTGAATGTCCGTCAATATCAAGCGAATCAGCCAATTGTTGTAAGGCAGGGGCTTCCCATGTTTGTTTTTTGGCAAGTGTAATTAGTTTAGCATATTTGTTTAATGTCTTTAATTGTTTCCCGTATGTATCTTGTATGATCGTTACACGGTGAATAAGACCGAAACTGAGAATTACAAAAAACATAAAAAAGAGTCCAAACCAACTTAATGATATAATGTGCGTTAATCCAAGAAGTAGTAATGTTACATTGGTGAGAGGGACACCCCACAAACATAATTTTACCCACCACAAGTGTTGGAGGGTAGATGGGGTATTGCTCCAGCGGCGTATTTCTGTTTCATCGGAACTTTTTCCTTTATTGATTAATCCCGTTACCCGGAAGTCTTCACGGAAAGCAGTCCGTTCGCATAAATCGGAAATGCATTTTTGTCTTGTTTCAATTTCTTTTCTGTCTGTCAGATGTTTTTGCATCCATTCGGCAAGCATCTGTTTGCCGATGTGCGTGCAAGTGCGATTGATTGCCTGAAACAATGATTTACGTCCAAAAATGTCAAGATCGTATGAATAGGGATGTTCAGAATCAATAAATTCTATACCTTCATCGAATACTGAATAATTTCCTTGCAATCCTTTTAGCTCATATTGATTCAGTTGCAATTGAGTTTCAAGCCAGTCTTTGCGATAATAAAGTCGGTTATGAAATTTGACTAAAATGAAAAAAGGTAGAAATGTGCAACAGATAGTCAATAAGATAGCCCATGTGCCAAAATGAAAGAAATAGATAATGCCAATTATTCCTGCAAGAAATAAGATAACACGAAATATGCTGATACGATTGATTTGAATTTTTATGCCAGATAGCTGACGATTGGTCTCGTTAATGCGTTGTGAGTACCATGCTGAAGGATTGTTCATATTGTGGGAGTATGTAGGAAATATCGGGAAAGGGAGAAAACTCCCTTTCCCAATATTTAGTTAGTCTATTTGCTCTAAGGCTTGTCCTAAGTCGTTAATAATATCATTAACATTTTCAATGCCAATTGAAAGCCGAATTAGATCAGGAGCGACTCCTGCTTCTTTTAATTGTTCATCGCTTAATTGGCGGTGTGTATGGCTCGCCGGGTGCAGAACACATGTACGTGCATCGGCAACATGAGTTACGATACAAATAAGCTTTAAGCTATCCATAAATTTGACGGCATCTTCTCGTGTGCCATTTAAGCCGAAAGCAATTACACCACAGGCACCGTTAGGAAGATATTTTTGTGCAAGTTCGTAGTATTTGTTGCTCTTTAGTCCACAATAATTTACCCATTTTATTTTTGGATTTGCTTCAAGCCATTCTGCTACTTTTTGGGCATTTTCGCAATGGCGCGGAACACGCAGGTGCAATGTTTCTAATCCTAAATTCAGTAAGAAAGCATTGAAAGGTGAAGGAATAGCCCCTAAATCACGCATCAATTGTGCTGTTGCTTTGGTAATATATGCCATTTTCCCAAAGGATTTGGCATAAGTCAGTCCATGATATGATTCATCGGGGGTTGTTAAACCGGGGAATTTGTCTGCGTGTGCCATCCAATCAAAATTCCCACTATCGACAATTGCTCCGCCAACACTTGTTGCATGCCCGTCCATGTATTTGGTTGTAGAATGGGTAACAATATCGGCACCCCATTCGAATGGACGGCAATTAATAGGAGTTGCAAAAGTATTGTCGACAATTAATGGAACTCCATGTTTGTGTGCGATGCGTGCAAATTTTTCAATGTCCAATACATTGATGCTAGGATTGGATATTGTTTCTCCAAACATGCATTTTGTATTTGAACGGAATGCTTTTTCTATTTCTTCTTCTGGAGCATCGGCATCGATGAACGTACATTCAATTCCTAATTTTTTCATTGTTACACTAAACAGATTGAATGTTCCTCCGTAAATTGTAGAAGAACATACTATGTGGTCGCCTGCTTCACAAATATTAAATATGGCATAAAAATTAGCAGCTTGCCCGGAGGATGTCAGAATTGCTCCAACTCCACCTTCCAATGCTGCAATTTTAGCTGCTACAGCATCGTTGGTAGGATTTTGCAAGCGGGTATAAAAATATCCAGTTTCTTTTAGGTCGAACAAACGCGCCATTTGGTCGCTGTCGTCATATTTGAATGTTGTACTTTGGTAAATAGGTACGACGCGAGGGTCCCCATTTTGAGGGGTCCATCCGGCTTGTACGCAAAGGGTTTCTTTACTTAGATTCTTTTTCATATAGCTTTTTAGTATTTAATTGCATTGGTGGCAAAAGTACGAAATAAATTTTCCTCCTATTGTATTTTCAGAAAAAAAAGATATATATTTGGGGCGTATCAAAGTTTTTTATTATATGGCAGAGGAACTAACTTACAGGCATGTTATGCCCGTGCAAATTCGTTTTAGTGATGTTGACCAGTATGGTCACATGAATAATTCTTCTTATTTTTCTATTTATGATTTGGCTAAGACATCGTATCTACAGGATGTCTTCGGTAATAAAGAATGGAATCATTTGGGTATTGTTGTGGCCAATATTAATGCTGATTTCTTGGCACCTGTATTTTTTTCGGATGAACTATATATAGAGACTACGGTTATCCATTTGGGACATAAAAGTTTTACTTTATTACAACGGGCTGTCAATAAAGGAAGTGGTGTATTGAAATGCCAATGTCGTACGGTGATGGTAGGCTATGATGTTGCTACAAAAGAACCAGTGGAATTGCCGTTAGACTTCAAGAATACAATTTGTGAATACGAAGGAAAAACCTTGGAAGAATTGTCGAAATCGCTATAGTCGATATTCAAAAGAAAGAATCAATTATGAAAGTAGCAATTATAGGAGCCGGTAATATGGGTGGAGCAATTGCTCGCGGATTGGCTCAAGGGCATTGTGTCAATGTACAAGATATTATTGTGACAAATCCGAGTACGCCGAAATTGGAGAAATTGAAAACAGAGTTTCCGGAAATTTGTGTTAGTACAAATAATGAGGACGCAGGTGATGCAGATATCGTTATCGTGGCGGTAAAACCGTGGATGGTGGAGAAGGTTTTAAAACCTCTTCGTTTACGTCAACCACAAATGTTGGTATCTATTGCTGCAGGCTTGACATTTGAAGATTTAGCTCATTTTGTTGATCCGGAAATGCCTATATTCCGTGTTATACCGAATACCGCAATCTCTTTGCGTGCCAGTATGACGTTGATTGCCTGTAGAAATGCTTCTGAACAGCAGATTCAGATGATGCTTGATTTATTTAATGAAATGGGACTTTCCATATTAATAGAAGAAAAGCAATTTGCTGCAGCAACTGCCCTCACTTCATGCGGTATCGCATATGTGTTGAAATATGTACAGGCAGCAATGCAGGCAGGGGTAGAAGAAGGCATCCATCCTAAAGAGGCTATGAAAATGGTTGCTCAAACGCTGGAAGGAGCTGCACGTTTATTGTTGGAGAATGAAAATGCACATCCTGTATTGGAAATAGAAAAAGTGACTACACCCGGAGGTATTACCATAAAGGGAATAAATTCATTGGAACATGATGGTTATACTTCCGCAATAATTAATGCAATAAAGGCAAGTATGTAAAAGAAAAAAGGAACTTGGCAGTCCCTTTCATAAGTTGCGGAGGCCTGACTCGAACAGACGACCTTTGGGTTATGAGCCCAACGAGCTACCAACTGCTCCACTCCGCGATATTCCTAAAATCGACTGCAAAAATATATCTTTCTCTTGAGAAATGCAATAGTTCTAGCGAAAAAATACATTCTATTTAACATGAAATAGAAAATAAAGGCTTCGTTTGCTTAGTAGAAAGAAAAAAACTAATTTTGCTAAAAATAGGAGTGTATAATAATGACGGTACAAGATACGAGGGCAAAATTGGTCGATGTGGCTCGTCAACTCTTTGCAAAAAAGGGACTTGAAGAGACAACAATGAATGATATTGCTGTAGCTTCAAAGAAAGGGCGTCGTACGTTGTATACTTATTTTAAGCGGAAAGAAGAAATATATATGGCAGTAGTAGAATCGGAATTGGAAATGCTTTCCGATGCTATGAATCAAGTTATGTTGCGAGTTCTTGAACCAGATAAAAAGATACTGGAATTGATTTATACACATCTGAATGTAATAAAGTTGTTGGTTTATCGGAATGGTACGTTACGTGCAGATTTCTTTCGAAATATTTGGCGGGTGGAAGCTATGCGTAAGCATTTTGATGCAAATGAAATAAATCTTTTTCGGACTGTATTGGCAGAAGGAAAAAAGAAAGGATTATTTGATATAGATAATGTTGAAATTGCAGCTGATATATTGCATTATTGTATAAAAGGAATGGAAGTCCCTTATATTCGTGGGCAGATAGGCGAAGATTTGGGTGATGCAATAGGATGGCGTTATGTTGCAAAAATTGTTTATGGAGCTTTAGGTAGAAGAAAATAAATTGATTAATTAAAAATAATGATTATGGGATTATTAACAGGAAAAACAGCTGTTATTACAGGAGCAGCTCGTGGTATTGGTAAAGCAATCGCTTTGAAGTTTGCTTCAGAAGGTGCAAATATTGCATTTACAGATTTGATTATTGATGAAAATGGTAAAAACACAGAAACAGAAATTGCGGCTTTGGGTGTAAAGGTTAAAGGCTATGCTTCGAATGCTGCAAACTTTGAAGATACAGCAAATGTAATTAAACAGATTCATGAAGATTTTGGATCTATTGATATTTTGGTCAATAATGCAGGAATTACCAAAGATGGTTTAATGATGCGTATGAGTGAAGCACAATGGGATGCCGTGATTAATGTTAATTTGAAATCGGCATTTAATTTTATTCATGCATGTACTCCGATTATGATTCGTCAAAAAGGAGGTAGTATAATTAATATGGCTTCTGTTGTTGGCGTACATGGAAATGCTGGACAGTGTAATTACTCTGCTTCAAAAGCTGGATTGATTGCTTTGGCTAAGTCTATTGCTCAAGAATTGGGGTCGCGTGGAATTCGTGCAAATGCTATTGCTCCCGGATTTATTATCACTGACATGACTGCTAGGTTATCTGATGAAGTAAAGGCTGAATGGAACAAACGTATTCCTTTACGTCGTGGTGGGACTCCGGAAGATGTAGCTAATATTGCTTTATTCTTGGCTTCTGATATGTCTTCTTATGTGTCTGGTCAAGTTATTCAAGTAGATGGTGGAATGAATATGTAATATAAGTTAGTACGCATGATTGTAGTGTACGAAGATAACCATATTATTATCGTCAATAAAACAACTTCTGAAATTGTACAAGGTGATAAGACAGGTGATATTCCTTTGTCTGAGGTCGTAAAGCAATATATAAAAAAGGAATATGCTAAACCGGGCAATGTGTTTTTAGGTGTTGTCCATCGATTAGATCGACCGGTAAGTGGGCTGGTCGTATTTGCTAAGACAAGTAAAGCTTTATCTCGGCTGAATGAAATGTTTCGTAAAGGCGATGTCCACAAAACTTATTGGGCAATAGTGAAAACATGCCCACCAACGGAAGAGGGAGATTTGGTTCATTATTTGGTTCGCAACGAGAAACAAAATAAATCGTATGCATACGATAAAGAAGTCAAAGGAGCAAAGAAAGCTGTACTACATTATCGGTTAATAGGACATTCGGACAATTATTATTTATTAGAGATTGATTTGAAGACTGGAAGGCATCATCAGATACGTTGCCAATTAGCTAAAATAGGATGTCCTATCAAGGGTGATTTAAAATATGGATTTCCTCGCTCGAATGTAGACGGAGGTATTTGCTTACATGCAAGGAGAGTTTGTTTTGTACATCCTGTATCGAAGAAGTTGGTAGATGTTGTTGCTCCAACTCCTGCCGATAATTTATGGAATAGTTTCGTATTATAATTTGAATAAAAGCCCTAGGATAGCTGCCGCTATTTTAGGGCTAAACAAATTAAAAACAAAAAGAGGACGCTGTCACAGCGTCCTTCTTTTTTTAACACATAGGCATCTTCATTATATTATTAAAAATGATTTCTTATATTGAAAAATACATTTTTAATAGTATTCTTAGTTGGGTTGGGTTTGTTGATTATAGTAAATCAATATCTGTGCCAAACTTTGTGTAATTTGTAAATAATTGAATATTAATGGTTTGCTATTGTTGCAAGAAAAGAAGAACGGGTATATTTGAGGAATTTGCGATCCTGTATTGTGGAATTTTTCCACAGTACGGTTGCTTGAAGAGTTCGTTTAGAAGGAAATAAAAAGATTATACTATAAAATAATTAAGGGGAAATACTAATTATTCCATTTTATACAATTTCATTTTATTATATAAAGTTTTGCGGTCGATACCCAATAAGGCAGCAGCTTTGGTCTTATTGTTTCCGGTTTGTCGGAGAGCTTGCATAATTCGTTGTTTTTCATTGTCTTCATTGTAAAGCGAAAAAGATGAAATTGTGGTAGATTGTGTGATTTCGTTACCTAATTCGATAATGCCGATAAAATCGCCTTGCGACAGTAATGTCGCGCGTTTTACGATGTTTTTCAGTTCCCTTAAATTTCCAGGCCATGTATAATTTTGTAGAGCTTCACTTGCAGCAGCATCGAATCCGATAAGGTTACGTTCCAATTCCCGGTTGGCCTGTTGCAAGAAAAAGTTGGCATACAATAAGATGTCTTCGGGACGTTCTTTCAAGTCGGGGATGCGTAATGTAAATTCGTTGATTCGATGATATAAGTCTTCCCTGAATTTGCCTTTGGCAATAGCTTCTGTTAGATTTTCATTTGTCGCACATATCAAACGGACGTCTACGCTGATTTCTTTGGTCGACCCAATTCTTCGTATACGACGTTCTTGTAAAGCACGCAATAATTGTATTTGTACATCGTAGCTTAAATTTCCTATTTCATCAAGGAATAAGGTTCCGTTGTTTGCTTCTTCAAAAGCTCCTATTTTGTCATTGAGGGCTCCTGTAAACGATCCTTTGATATGTCCGAAAAATTCCGAAGCAGCCAATTCTTTAGGAATGGCTCCACAATCGATTGCAATAAAAGGTTTTTTCCCTCGTTTGCTGAGCTCGTGAATTTTATGTGCCACATATTCTTTCCCCGTTCCGCTCGACCCGTTTATGAGTACGGACATTTGCGTAGGGGCAACCAACCGTACATAATTGTAAAGTTGTTGTGCTGCTTCACTTTTCCCTTCGATGTATTGGTGTGAATCTGCGGCTGTATTATCGAGATGTTCGGTATGTGTCGGGGCAGTTTCTTTCGCGATGATTTCGTTTATTTTCTTTAATAATTCATCGGGCTGTATCGGTTTGGCAATGTAGTCGTTTGCCCCCTGTTTTATGGCTTGTACGGCTGTTTGAATATCGGCATAATTTGTCATGATGATATAAGGTGTTTCGTACAATTGCTTTCGCAGCCATGTCAATAAATGTATGCCATCTTGGTCGGGTAAACGTAAGTCGGATAAAATCAAATCGAAGTTTTGGCTTATCAATAATTTCTTTGCTTTGGCACATGTACTGGTAGCTGTTGTTTTGAAGCCCTTTTTCTCTAACCATGTTTTTAGCATGGTGGAAAAGGTTATATCATCTTCTATGATAAGAATGGACGGAATCATTGGTTCTTATTGATAATGTGATAAGTGAAAATGCCTAAGTTGGATCGTTTATTGTCTCTTGATATCTTCATTAAAATGTCAAGTTGTTTTTTTATTATCTGCTTACATTTTTATCGTTTCCTTTTGAGTTTTTACCACAACATTTCTTTGGACAAAGATACGACTTTTTGCGTTTAGATATGTAGGTTTTTAATTTTTTGACAGTTTAAGTTGCTAATCGGTTATTTATTTCTTTGATTACACAATCAATCCCGTGCAGTACGTTTGCGATGTGGGTATGAACTTCATTGTCGAATGAAGTATTCTGCCTATGTTCATTCAACCATTTTAGCGAAGGAATTGTCTGGTTTGCTTCTATCATGATGAATGTAGGAAGCATTTTGTGAGCAATGTCACAAGCTTTTCGGGTATCGTGTTTCTCTATTGTTTCTTCAAGTTGTTCCCGGTTTTTCAGGCATTCTTGTAAGAAAGTATTAAGAATTTTGCCGGCTGCTTCTTTATCATCTCCGGCAAATGCGGTCAAGGCATTAAAATTGAAACTGTTTACGTTTGCATGTTGATGTTCAGATGGGGTTGTTTGCTGTAAGTGGTTTACTTGTATGGGATGTTTGATAAGCTGTAAGATTTTTATTAAATCTTTAGCAC
>DXCG01000005.1 GCA_019116145.1 Candidatus Phocaeicola gallistercoris | reverse complement strand
TTTGCATGAAACACCACTTATTGACCGGTATGCAGCCTATCAGGCTTTGGCTGACAACTGGCAGGGCATCACCAACGACATTGAGACCATACAGCAGGAAGGCATTGGAGCGGTAAGAGTAGTAGAACCTGCTTATAAACTGGTAAAGAAAGGCGATGAAGAGATTGAAGTACCGGATGGCTTGAAAGGTCGTACTATTCCCTTTGAGTTGGTACAACAAGAAAAATTTCAGGACGATTTGAAAGCAATTGCCGATTTGCAGATGCGAGTAGAAGAAATCTCCGGTGAACTGGATGAAATCCGTGAAAGTTTCTCGGAAGAGGAGTCTGAAGCTTATTTGGATAGTGAAAAGGAAAATACCTTTGATAAGAAAGCCATTACTGCGGGAGCAAAAGCCAAAAAGGATGAGGTGGAAGCGGAAACAAAAGAGAAACTGAAGAAGATTGTAAAACTCTGGGAGGAACAGAAAAACAAGAATAAACAAATTAAGGAAGCAAAGCAGGCTCTTATTGACAAAACAGTAGAAGCGATAGAGGACCTTTCAGACGAAAATATTTCTTTATTCCTACATAAAAAATGGATTGATCCTATTGTTTATGGTATTGATGAAACGCTCGCTGAGGTCTTATCTACTTTTGAAGATAAAGTGTGTGCATTAGGGAAAAAGTATGCCGTAAGTTACAAGCATTTGAATGAGGACGTGGAAAAATCTCAAAAAGAATTGTCCGGTCTTATTAATGAACTGACCGGAGATGAGTTTGCGATTTTGGGGCTTAATGAGTTGATTAATAATTAAAACATTATTCTATGAATACAAAATATATACATATAGGTAAATCAACAATATTATGGGAAAAGACATCTTTTTCTAGAGCATTCAAATTTCTCAAAAACAATAGTCTTTCTAGAGCAGAACTTTCAGATGATAATGGTAATGTAAAGAATATTCATTATGGCGATATTCTAATTAAATTTAGTGAATGTTTATATGCTGATGAAGGAAATAGTATACCATATATCATAAATGATAATATCGCATATAAGTTATTGAAGTTATCACCATTAATAAATGGCGATATCGTATTTGCTGATGCTGCAGAAGATAATACAGTTGGCAAATGCATTGAAATAATAACTCATAATGATACAGATTTAGTTGCTGGTTTACATACAATTCCATGTCGGCCAACTATTAAGTTTGCAGAAGGTTACCTTGGTTATTATCTAAATTCTACAGCATTCCATAATCAATTATTACAATATATTCAAGGTACAAAAATTTCAAGTATATCTAAAAAATCTATATGCCAAACTATAATTAGTTATCCTTCAGAAATAATTAATCAACAAAAGATAGCCTCTTATTTCCAGTCATTAGACTCATTAATTCAAAGCACCTCAAAAAAGCTTGCGTCTTTAAAACAAATAAAGGTGGCAAGCCTACAATCTATGTTCCCACAAGAAGGAGAAACTGTACCTAAAGTCAGATTTAATGGATTTGAAGAAGAATGGATATGTGTCCTTTTTAAGGAGATAACATATAAAACTGGAATAAAAAATAGTGAGAACCTATCATTGGAAAGTTATTCTATTTCTAATGAATTAGGGTTTATTCCTCAAAATAAACAGTTTGAAAATGGAGGTACAATGTCAAAAGCAGATAAAAGAATGTATTATATTGTCTCTCCTAAATCATTTGCCTATAATCCTGCTAGAATAAATGTCGGTTCATTGGGCTATTATCAAGGTGAAAGAGATGTTATTGTAAGTTCCTTATATGAAGTTTTTAAAACAAGTGATATAGTAGATGATTTATTCCTTTTTTATTGGTTCAAAACTAATATATTTAAAAGAATGATAGAACAATATCAAGAAGGAGGTGTAAGATTGTATTTCTTTTTTGACAAACTTCAAAAATGCCAAATAAAAGTTCCATCATTACAAGAGCAACAAAAAATCGCATCCTATTTCTATAATCTTGATAAACAAATTTCTCTCCAAACCCAACGCCTTGAAAAGCTAAAACAAATCAAGGCAGCATGTTTGGATAAAATGTTTGTATAAATATCTCATTCAAACCTTTAATGGAGTAAATATGGATAATATAAACGACATACAATATTTCGTCAAGGAAAGTCAGTTTGAACAAGCCTTGGTTGACCTTCTCCCCCATCATGGTTGGGAAAAGGAAGTCCTCGTACAACCCACAGAAGAAGATTTGATTCAGAACTGGGCCAAGATTCTCTTTGACAACAACCGGGACATCAATAAATTGGGCAATTATCCGCTTACCGCAAGCGAGATGCGCCAAATCATCGATCAGGTGAATCTGTGCGACAGCCCATACGCTATGAATATGTTTATTAATGGCGGACAGGTATGCATCAAACGCGACAACCCTGCCGATACAAACAATTACGGCAAGGAAGTCTATCTGAAGATCTTCGATGCACGCGAAATCAGTGCCGGACAGAGCCGCTATCAGATTGCACGACAACCTCGTTTCAAGGCTTCGCACCCGTTAAGCGGTGACCGACGGGGCGATGTAATGTTGCTCATCAATGGTATGCCGGTGATTCATATCGAACTGAAGCGTTCAAAAGTAGATGTAAGTCAGGCTACCTTCCAGATTAAACGTTATACCCACGAAGGCGTATTCGGCAACGGCATCTTCAAGATGGTACAGATTTTCGTGGCCATGACTCCGGAGGAGACACTTTATTTTGCCAATCCGGGCAAAGAAGAGAATTTCAAGCCGGAGTTTTATTTCCATTGGGAAGACTTTAACAATACTGTCATACGGGACTGGAGACGAATTGTATCCGATTTGCTCAGTATTCCAATGGCGCATCAGCTAATAGGTTATTATACCATTGCCGACGATAAGGACAAGACTCTGAAAGTGCTCCGTAGCTATCAGTATTTTGCAGCTAGTAAAATCAGTGACATAACACATAAAACAAACTGGGATACCCACCAGCATCGTGGTGGATACGTGTGGCATACCACCGGTTCCGGAAAGACCATGACCAGTTTCAAATCGGCACAACTCATTGCCAATTCCGGCGATGCTGACAAAGTAGTATTCTTGTTAGACCGCATTGAGCTGAGCGTGCAATCGTTGGATGAATACCGTGGATTTGCGGGAGAAGACGAAGCGATACAAGATACGCAGAATACAGCTATCCTATTGAGTAAACTCAAAAGTACGGATAACGACGACCGACTGATTGTAACCTCTATTCAGAAGATGTCGAACATCAAGGCGGGAAAAGATATTACGCAAGACGACATTGATTTGATAGATCGTAAACGACTGGTATTCATCATAGATGAATGTCATCGTAGTGTGTTCGGCGATATGCTGATAGGTATTAAGAATACGTTCAAAAGAGCTTTGCTTTTCGGCTTCACGGGAACACCGGTGTTCAAAGAAAATGCCAAGCATGAAATCATGACCGAAACCATATTCGGTGACATGATTCATAAATACACCATTGCCAATGGAATCCCTGACCACAATGTATTGGGATTCGATCCGTATATGGTGAGGACTTACGATGACAATGAGCTTCGCGAAAAAGTCGCATTCTCCCAACTGAAGGTAAACTGCATAGAGGAGATTGAAAATGACGAGCAGAAAATGGCTATTTACAACAGGTTCATGAATGAACTGAAGATGCCGGACACTTATAAGGAAGGAGATGAAACCTTACACGGAATAGAACATTATCTGCCTAAAGACTTATATCAGCAGCCTGTTCATCACCAGGCTGTCGCAGCCGACATCGCAAGCGGAAGGGATAAACTGAGCAAGAACGGTAAATTCCACGCAATTCTGGCTACAAAGAATATACCTGAGGCAATAGCTTATTATCGGATATTCAAGGAGCAATATTCTTCTCTGAATGTGGTGGCCGTATTCGACAACAACATAGACAATTCTGATGGCGGAATTGCCAAGGAAGATGCCTTGCTGGAGATGTTGGATGACTATAACCGGAAATATGGAACAACATTCCAGCTTTCCACATATGCCAAATACAAAAAAGATGTGGCCAAAAGACTGGCACACAAGAAGCCTTACCTCAATATAGAACATGATCACGCACAGCAGATAGACTTGCTTATTGTGGTTTCGCAGATGTTGACAGGTTATGATTCCAAGTGGGTAAATACGCTGTATGTGGATAAGGTAATGAAATATGTGGACATTATCCAGTCGTTCTCACGTACCAACCGCTTGTTTGGTCCGGACAAGCCTTTCGGCATTATCCGCTATTACTCTTTTCCTTACACCATGGAGCAGAATATCAACGATGCACTCGATGTATATGTGGACAGGCCGTTAGGTGTTTTTGTCGATAAACTGGAAAGTAATCTGACAAATATCAACCAGAAGTTCTTGCACATAAGGGATATATTCCAAGCACAGAAAATCGAAAACTTTGCAAAATTGCCGGAAGCAAGAGAAGACAGGAATATGTTTGCCAAAGATTTCAGCCAGATGACCCATCTACTGGAAGCTGCCAAGCTACAGGGATTTACATGGGAAGAGGATGAATATGAGTTCCAGCATGGCGATACCTATACCTACGTCAAGATGGAACTGGACGAACAGACTTACCTTATTCTGCTGCAACGATACAGGGAACTATTTGAAGGCAATGGAGGTGGCAGTACGGAAGGAGATGATTTTGACTATCCTATTGACACCTATATCACAGAAACAGGTACGGGTACGATCGATGCCGAATATATCAACTCCAAGTTTGTGAAGTTCATCAAGAACCTTTACATGTCTGGTCCGGGAAGCGAACTGACCAAAGAAGCCTTTAAAGAGTTACACAAAACCTTTGCTTCTCTTTCACAAAAGGACCAGCGTACGGCAATGATTATCCTGCACGACCTGCAAAGTGGAGATTTGCATCTGTCGCCGGGTAAGACGATTTATGATTATATCGCAGAATACCAATTCCGCGAATTGCACAAACAAGTAATGATTCTGGCCGAAGCGACTGGTATAAACGCCAGTCAACTGGAGCACATCATGAGTCGGAATGTAACGGAACAGAATCTGAATGAGTTCAGTCAGTTTGACAATTTGAAACTGACATTGAATATGGCCAAAACTCGTGAGTTCATTGCCAAAGTAGAAGGTACAGAAGTTCCGGCTCGTCTGGTTATTCCCAAAGCAGACAAATTACTTCGAGAGTTTATTCTGGACAGCAGTTGTAGAGAACGTATTCTGAAAGCGTACTTGAATATGGAGGAAAATTATCAATCCGAAGAAGAACAGGTGCCGCAAGACGAAAACGTTGTTACAGACAAAGTACAGCATGTAGACGTAGCCGTCATAAAAGATAATATCCGGAGTATTCTGAAAACAACTTTGACCACAGTGCTTCCACAAATGCGTCCTATAGACGAGATTATAGACAGCGTATTCTATGTGATAGACACACCGTCAATTGACTCTTTGGACAATGTAGGCATGTTTATCCAGCGGGCATTTACAAATCTATACGGTAAGAAAGCAACTATAGTAGATAAGTTTGTGGCATTTAATTTATTAGTCACCAAGTTTGAAGCATATCTGAAGAAATTGTATTATCTGATGAAAGGCCATGAAGTTCCTGCCCAAAATCCCGGTGAAGATGTAACTTGGAAAAACGTAATTTATGCTCATAAATGTCTATGGAATCTGAAATACAGCACGGATGAAGGGAAGCAGCAGCTATATCAATACCTTATGCTCATTAAAGGCTGGAGAAACAGTGAATCACACATTTCTCCTACCGCTTCAGAACAGGAAGTTGATACCGCAATCAGCATCATCCTGACCATGTATTTCTATTCTACGGGTTCTTCTATTACAGATTTGGAAATGAATGGACATGAAATACAAAAATCAGAAAGTGTGCACAAAGAAAATTCTTATGCCCATAAAGTAATTCAGTTGCATCCATATTATAATGAAGAAAATGATGATCAGCAATTGGTCGCTGAAGCGGACGTAAAGGATTGGCCAGAAGAAAAACGAATCGCAACTCTGAAAAAGAGCATTTGCCAGCTTATTGGATATGAGCCTAAAAAGTCTCCTTTGAGCAAGCAAAGACATTGGATTGCGATTTATCGTATAGCAGCAGATAAGGGATTTATCATAGAAGGTGATTTTGCTTATTTCAAAAGAATCATTGATGATATGCAAATAAATAACCTTCCTGTTCCTCTTAAAATAGAATCACTACAAAGCTCCATCAAAGATGTGTATGCAAAAGATATTGAAGATTGGACAGACGATAACCTTAGTGGCAAAAAACTGGCAGAGTATGAAGATATTAAGAAATGTGCTGATGCGTTTGCCAAGATTGTAGAAAATAATATTAATACGAAATAAGACGATTATCATGAAACATATATCAATCCGTGTGCCTTGGCACGATAATAAATGGAATGGAACTATTTGTCAATGTCCGAAAAATAATCCATTCTGCATGATGCTTCACAATATATCTGAAAGAAAAGATGAGAACAAAGAAGAAACTTATGCAGGAAAGGATTGGAATTCTCTCAAGCAAGATCAATTACCTGCTTGTGTTGGCGAGAATGGTGGCTTTATGAATGAGAAGTCATATAAAAGAATCTTCAAACATGTTTATGCTTTTGGAGAGACTCCACATGCAAAGCTCTTACCTACAACAATAGAACTCAAACCATATAGCTTTTTTGGAATACCTTTCCGATATCTATCTCGTGATTATCAGGAAGAACTGAATCATAAATATCCGAATATGTCTGATGATGAAATTGCACCGTTTCCTACATCTTGGGTATATGGAAAAGAGAGACAGTTTGAAATCTTGAATTATTTCAAATCAAATATTGAGGCAGGTAATTCTCTTGGAGTTTTTTATTGTACAAAAGGCAATCCTGTTGATGAAGATGCAAAATTAATTGTTGGTATAGGTGAAATCACCAAAGTTTTACCGGTACAAACATATGACACAACAACTGATTATACATATCCTTTTTGGGATTTGATCTTTGAGCATGGTATAAGAACTGATTTGAAGAGGTCAAAAGGATTTCTTTTGCCATATCATGAATATATGTCACTTGATGAAGACTATGTAAAAGCCCAAACAGGTAAATCAAAACAAGAAGTAATTGATGAAATAAAAATTACCATTCCAAAGCTAGGCAATAGCCAGAAAATTTTTAATGAGTTGTCGTATGGTTGTGAATATGTTAGCAACCATAGCATGTTGATTATTTTGAATGTAGCCAGGAAATGTTTAGAATGTGTCATTAATCATGGACTTGTCGGAGGAAACTGGAAACAACAAATTTTGTGGATAGATTCCCAAATTGCAAAGGTGAAGGATATGATAGGTCCGTTCCCTGCTTTCGCCGAGGCTCTATCAGCAATAGGGGTAAATTATGCGTATATAATTGAGCAAGATTTACGAAATAATGGATATTGTGGGGTTAAAGATAATCCATGGGAAACCTTTGATAAATTGATGAAAGGTGAATTGTCTCTTCCTGATTCCGTATATAAAAGTGAACTTACTCATTATCGTATTCTTTGGAAAAATACTCTAAGTAACCAAAGACAGGTACTGGAACTGCTATCACGTTTTGAAATAAATTCGGAAGTAATAAAATGGTGGTTTGATAGTCCTGGCTGCTATGATGAATTATTAAATAATCCATATATTATCAGCGAGGAGAGTCTTATTGAAAATTATCTTCCGGTTACAACCGAAATGATTGATCTTGGCATAATGGCTGACCCTAAGATTCAAGGCAAATGGACTCCAAAAGCTCCTTCACTAGTGGAATCCGTAATTGATAATAGAAGGATCCGCTCATTTATCATTTCAAAACTAGTGGCAAGTCTCAGTGATGGTGATACATTAATTTCGGCAAACGAGATTGAGTTATATATAAAAGATTGTTTGGCTGCGGACAATCATCAACTGCCATATAATTATTTAATGTCAAACAAAGAGTTCATTGAAGAAAAAACTGTATACCTTAATACTGATGACAGGTGTGCACTGCAGTTGAAGGAATATAAAGAAATTGATGATTATTTGCGTAAGATATTCAAAGGTCGTGCTTCAAAGGATGTCAAATCACCAGTAAAAGAAGACTGGAATACGATTGTTAAAGCATCTATTGATGATTACAATGAAGCAAATGAGCGATGCCGTAATGCTGTAGCTGACCAGGTAAAGGCATTGGAAATGTTCTGCAGTAAGCGCCTTTCTGTACTGGCAGGTCCAGCTGGAACAGGCAAAACTACAGTTGTCAAAGCTTTCTTAAAATCGCCACAAATAAAAGCAGAAGGTACACTCCTTTTGGCTCCTACAGGAAAAGCACGAGTTCGCTTAGGTAACATGTCAGCAGGTATTCAAGCCCTAACTATTGCGCAATTTCTGACGCGTCAGGGTTTCTTTGACTGGGATACAATGACACCTTGTGTTCCTGAAGATGCAGAAAAACGTAAATACTGTGGAGCAAAAAATGTCATTATTGACGAGTGTTCCATGCTTACATGTAAGGACTTTTATGTCTTAATGAAAGCATTGGATTTAAAGAGCATTAATCGAATAATTTTAATTGGAGACCCATTTCAATTACCTCCTATTGGGCCTGGCAGACCATTTGCTGATTTATTTAACTACCTAAAGGATAATAAAGACGAATATTTAAGATCGGCAATAACAAAATTGCGATATGTTGTAAGAACTATTAATACAGGAGACTCTGACATATTGACTTTAGCATCATGGTTCTCTGGAGAAAAACCTGCAAAGAATTCCGATCTTATTTTTGAGCAAGTTGCCAAAGGAAATCTTAATAATGACCTGGTTGTTTATACTTGGAATGATGAAAACGACCTTAAAGACTGTTTGAAAGAGGCCATTGAAAAAGAGTTGCCAGAAGAGGAAGGTAAATCTTTATCCGATAAGATTCGTAAATCTATAGGACTTGATGATGTAA
>DXCG01000078.1 GCA_019116145.1 Candidatus Phocaeicola gallistercoris | reverse complement strand
ATATGTTTGCTCATCTGCAACTTTTTTTTCTTTGGACGGACAATTAAAGCAAAGATAGCAAACTTTATCCATTCAGAGTGAGAGAAAGGGGGACATTGTCTCTCTTTCCTCCCTGAAAAATAACTGTTTTTATTGCTTATTATCCGCACCCAAAAAGTTGCATTTATAAGTTGAACTCAAGTAATCATTACTTTATAGATAGTCTGAACTATTCGTATAAAGCGTTCATATTTTACAAGTCATTTTTCAAAAACATCGTGATCTTTACATACATTTTACCTCACGAAATGAACAACAAATCCTCACATTTTGAAAGTTATCATGCGAAGAACATTCCGTTTCCTTTTCTAAAAATCTTTTTACTTTTTCTGGTAATTTCACCTTAATACCAGACAATTCTTTCCGAATATCGGCTATACGGGTAGCATCGTTGGGGTGTGTTATGTTTTGCCACTGCATGGGCAACCTCATGACCGATTACAACAGCCTGTTCATCGTCCGAAGAAATCTGCTTCATCAGTCCTTCGTACACCACAATTTTCCCAACGGGCATACAAAAAGCATTCACTTGGGCATCTTGTACAAGATTAAATTCCCATGAAAAATTCTTCAACTCTGAAACCATCCCATTGGCATTCAGATACGATTCTGTAGCTGCAGCAATACGTTTCCCTTCCCTCACGACCATGGTTGTTTGCTTGCATCTGTCGATTTTTCGCCGTTTTACTGTAATCATTAATTATTGAGTCAAACTAAACGTCAACACATCACTATCCGATACCAATAAAACCTGCTTCCGTCCTGTAAGAGGAACAACCGAACAATTCACACAAACCCCAACCACCAATAATACAAAAGAAAAGCGAACGAGTCTCACTGTCAACTTACTTTATGAAGACAAAGTTATAAACTCTTCCATAAAAAAGAAAAAGATTGAAACCAAAATCATTTTTCATGGACACACCACCCGTTGTTTCATTATTTGTTTTCATACATTGTCCCTATATATCCGCCACCCAAGGCTGCAGCAATCCCTAACAAAATACTGGCTGAGACATAAAGGAAAAAAAGACTATAAGACCCTTGCCTTAATAACATCAGATTTTCATAGCTGAAAGTAGAAAAAGTTGTAAATCCTCCACATAGTCCGGTGGCAAGGAACAAACGCATTTCCTCCGACATATTAAAACGAATAGACCATGCATAAAACAATCCTATCAAGAAGCTCCCTAACAAATTAACTCCCAATGTACCCCAAGGGAAAAGGGTGTTCAACAAACGTTCATGTAAAATAAACTGTACACCATAACGCATTAAACTACCTAACCCTCCTCCAACAAAAACAACCAACAATAATTTCATAATGCTTCAGCATATATCGAATGAAACCTCAGCAGGAATTTCTGAAACAACTTCATATTTGCATCCTTTTGTCCTCAGATTTTTTCACCCCCTCTGCTTGTTACATTGGAAGATGCATCATACAATTTTCTATCTGTACTGCCATTTCTTGTGGAGACACCTTTTCTATTAAGCGTAGGTCTCTCCCCTTTTCATCAGGAATCCAACTGTTTTCCCCTTTATCGTCCAATAATTGAAAAGTTCCTCTTTCTACATGATAATATGGCTCATATCCTTTTATGGCAACCCATACCGCAGTATGGTCCCAACTCATTCTTCCATTAGGGTCTCCTTCTGCAAAACAAAGAGCATAAGCGTCTTTTACCGGATTATTTTCAACAGATAGCTGAACCAATTTCTTTCCTGTAAAAATAACATTCCCAATCTCAAATCCGCTATATATAATCTCTGTCGGCCATGATTTTGTAACAATACGCGATGAAGGAACATCACAATACACATTAAACTCTCTTCCTTTGGGGAAAAAGCCAGCCATAGAAACTACTCGCTTAACCTTTTTAATTATCAATTCACGTCCGGGAAGCGAACTATATTCATCGGGCTCCGACAATAACAGATCTTTCAAATTTGTAAAGAAGCCTATTGTACAAATCACAACACTGTTGTCCGGCTGTTCACTCAACACCTTACGATAAACTTTCACGGCATCGGGAGCATCGGATGTTTTAGCGGTTTTATGAGGATAGCGTTCGGGAAGCACATCTGTCCACTTCACTTTATGCCACGTTGTCCGAGAGACACCCCCTTCGCTTTTAGGGGCTCCCACGGGAATATCCGGACGATTGAAATAAGTATTCAAGACTTCAATACACGGAACACATCGCTCATCTTTGTTCGATGAAAGTGTTGCCAATATTTGTACCTCACCACTATCTGCCAAAGCATGCATAACTGCCATAGCTCCCACATCATCATAATCGGGTCCCATATCCGTATCTAAAATCAAACGCACGGGTTCCGATTTTTCCCGCTGCATCATTCCGGGATCAGCCTTCCCGTTACAAACAAAAAGCGATAGACATCCAACTAAGAAAAGAAACTTTCTACAAAAAAGCACTCTCATAACATCTATTTTTAATACCACCATTTACAAGCAAAAATAAGGATATATTTTTTATATCCCTATTTTTCGCCGGGAAAAATTATCGTATATTTTTCAACACGCCGGCTTAATACTCCCACACTTCTTTAACTACATGTCAGCTATTGAAGAAACAATCTGTCCATCAAATAAATTGATTATTCGTTTGGCAAAGCCGGCATCACGCTGACTATGAGTTACCATCACAATGGTTGTTCCATCCATATTCAGCTCTGCAAGCAGTTGCATTACCTCCAATCCATTTTTCGAATCCAAATTACCTGTAGGCTCATCAGCAAGAATGATCTTCGGATTGGTTATTACCGCACGGGCAATAGCGACACGTTGCTGCTGCCCTCCGGAAAGTTGTTGAGGATAATGCTTTATCCGATGACTGATATTCATCCGTTTCAGTATCTCGTTCACACGCCGTTTACGTTCGTCTGACGGGATATGAAGATAAGTAAGCGGCAACTCTACGTTCTCGAATACATTCAATTCATCTATCAAATTAAAACTCTGAAACACAAAACCGATATTTCCTTTACGGACTTTCGTACGATTTTTCTCCTTTAAGTGCCCCACTTCTTTACCCAACAAATAATAATTCCCTGCTGTCGGATTATCCAACAAACCTAAAATATTCAATAAAGTAGACTTCCCGCACCCCGAAGGTCCCATTATTGCAACAAACTCTTTTTCATGTATCTCCATACTGACCTTATTAAGTGCGATTGTTTCTACCTCCGTTGTTCGAAAAACTTTAGTCAAATTTTCAATCTTAATCATAGTCGTATTTTTTATCTGTTCATTATTTTTTTCTTTTATTCTGTTTTCAGGTTATTGACCGGATTCTCCCGAGTGGCATTCATACTGATAAGCCATACCGAACCCAATGAAATGACAACGACAACAACAAAAGCTACAACAGGAACCCATATAGGGAAACTGCTCTCATAAGTTACAGCCTTATCTATTTGACTGATTCCAATCAATATAAGCGGGATGGCAATCAACAAACTAAACAAAATCGAAACAAACGAAAAGCGCAATAACCGGCTTTGCTCTCCCATCGAACTCGACCCGAAAACCTTACGAATTGCAATATCACGTTTACGTTGCGTAATGTAATAAATACTCATGGCTATCAATCCCAGTAAAGAAATCAATAAGGCAGAACAAGTAAAAACAATCATCAATTTATTGATCCGTGTAAAGTCTTCGTACAGTTCTTCCATCATATCGCCATACCATTTCGACTCAAATGGATAACCATTGATTGCTTTGGAATACAGCTTATCGATTTCTTTCTTATAAAAAGGTAAATCACCGTCTTGTACTTCAACCGATATTGTCCACGGATAAATAGTATTCGATGGTAAGATCATGATTTGTAAAGGATGGATATCTTTATCGATCAAGGCACGCCTGATTTGAAAATCCTTAAAACTTCCGGCTATTTGAACCCGGTTCCCATTCTTATCTATATAATAATCTTCCATGCCTAACGCACTCAATTCCTTCAACGCATTTTCACTGAAAAAATAATTCTCACCAGACAAATGCCTGTCTTCCGTTATTTTAATATGATAGATGTCTAAAAAAGCCGAATCGACAATAAAATATTGGAAACTCATGACCTTCGAACTATCTCCTACGGGTATATAAGTAGTATTATTGTTTCCTCCATCCAAAGGTGTACCCCTCGAAAAAGCCACACGTTTCACAAAAGGCAGTTTTTCCACCTCCCCTCGGAATAATTGCAATGCCTGAAGCTCTCCTGTAGAAGAATAGTTCAATACATTGCCATATTCATATCCTAACGGTGCATGAAGGATACGATATATCTGCACACTCAAATACATGGCACAAGTAAGCATGGCAATACTCAGTCCACACTGCACAATATTCAGCCCCCTCAGATAAACCGCTTTGGTCTTACGCCGGAATGTTCCTTTCACAACATCCATCGGATTATAGCTGGAAAGGATGGTAGCCGGAACAAATCCGGATAACAATGAAAGCACAATGACAAACAAAAGATAAGTAAGAATAACCGGAGCCGACAAATCGCCCACCATATCCAGTTTCACATTCAGCAAATCCATGGCAATAGGCTCTACCGCTTTAGCCAAGAAAAACGCTATGGAGAAAGCCACCGCCGTAAGCAAGAACGACTCAAAAATCATACGCCAGAATATATCCGAACGGGAAGAGCCCAACAATCGACGGGTAGCCATTTCCTTGGCACGATAACTTGTTTGTGCCACACTCATGCTCACATAGTTGAAAACTGTCATCAACAAAATGATAACCCCTAAAGTTATAAAAAGGACAACACTCATGAAATCGTATTGGTTCAATCGTTGATATGACCTTACTCCAGAAAAATAAAATTCCCGCCACGGAATAACATGTGCCTCTTTAAAGGATCCTAACTGATAAGCCCAAAAAAACTCTTTCATGTATGCAACCATATCGTCCGCTTTTGCATTCAAATCTGCACCCGGATGTATTCGAAAGAAAAGTTCGGCAGCACAAGCATTTGACATTTCTGTACATTCTATGGAACAACTCCAGTTGACATGCGCCATTTGTTCGTAAGGAACGAAAAGCTCCACGTCGGAAGGAATCACAGAATTGTCTATATCCTCAATCACTCCCGATACCGTAAACAACTGGTCGCCCATACGTTCTATTTTCAACGTCTTCCCGATTGCATTTTCCGTACCAAACAATTTTCTTGCCGATGAGCGTGTCAAAACCACATTATTCCTATCCATCAACAGATTCTCGCGTGTTCCTTTATATACCGGGAAACGGAAAAAATCGAAAAAATTTTTGCTCACAACCACCATGTTTGCTACGATAGAAGCATCGTTCAACAACACAATCGAATTGTCTACTGTACTCAATACACACCAATCTTCTATCTCCGGATACCGGCTTTGCAGCCTGTCACCCAAATTATAATGTCCTCCTGTTCCTGTATCATTCGCGAATATATAAATATGGTCTACATCCGGTAAATCTTTGTCGACAGTCAACTGGCGCATTACCATATTGGCAATAAGCAGCACAAACATCAACGAGATACTCAATCCCGCTACATTGACAAACGTAAAGAGCTTATTGTGCCCCAAAAACGTAAAATAAGTTTTCAATATTTTCATAAGAATCAAAAAAAGTAATCATTAATAACTTTTATCTTTATACTTATATGCTTCTCATTACCCATTCCCAAGCCGGAATTTCCCCTGCTATTTTAAACAAAACGTCCCGTTGTTTTATAAAAATATTTCCACGTTTCCATCAACATACCATCATAAACTTCCATTCCCCTCTCATTTTAAAATCAGTACTTCACTGTCTTTATACCCTTCATATCCCGAAATAATCACCATCTCACCCTGTTCCAGTCCTTCCACAACCTCATAAAACTGCGGATTCTGCCGTCCGATACGAATCTTACGGCGATATGCCTTTTTCCCCTCTTTATCGAGAACAAATATCCAGTTTCCGCCTGTTACCTGATAGAAAGTACCTTTCGGGACAAGCACACTTTGAGTAGGTTCTCCCAACTGCAAGTTAATGTAATAAGTTTGTCCGCTACGTATATTCTCCGGCCGCTTGCCTTGAAACACAAAGTCGGTACGGAAACGTCCTTCCCTCACTTCAGGATATACCTTACGTACTTTCAACTCGAACCGAGAATCCTGCCGTTCAAAACTTGCCGGAAGTCCGTTAGTTACCCGGTCGATATAATGTTCGTCTATCATCGCCTCAATCTTGAAGTCCGAAAGATCGTTAATCTGCCCCACCATTTGTCCGGCATTGATATTCTGTCCCAGTTCGGCATCCAACAAACCCAGTTCTCCATCTATCGGCGCACGCAAGTCCAGCTTTTCTTTCCGTTCGCGTATAAGCAACACATTCACACGCATATTCTGAAGATTCTCTTCCATCTGGTCCATCTGGATGGTACGGTAAATGGAATCCTGCACCAAGCGTTCAGTTATCAAACCATGCTTCTTTTTGGCAACTTCATAATCTTCCTTCGCCTGCAAATAGTCTTCCTTACTGACAAGCCGTTCCTCGTACAAACGTTTGTATTGTTCATACGTCCGTTCCTTCCTGCGTATATCCATATCCAACTGCACCTTTTCCGTTTCATTATTCAACTTATCCTGCTGCATTGTAACTTGTGTATTACGAAGCAAGTTCTGTTTTTCGGCAAGTTCCGATTCTGCATTCAATATTTGCAGGTCGAGATTCGAATTACTCAAACGAAGAATCACATCCCCTTTTTTCACATGTGCACCTTCTTCTACCACTTTCTCACGAACAATACCTCCTTCTTCCGGACTAAGCTGCACAACCGAAATGGGTTGTACCTGCCCGTTCACACGGATATAATCGTTGAATTCGCCATAAGTCACCTTGGCAACATTCAACAATCGTGTATCGACTTTTTGCGTTGGAGTACGGTTTCCCCATATAATCCAAGCCAACAACAATAAGAAAACGCCCCCTCCTGCAAGATAAGGGATATGCCGTTTCCCGATTCCTTTTTTCTTTTCTATCTGAATATCCACTGTTTGAAAATTTTTTTATTCTTTTTATCGTCCGTGCCCAAAGGCACTTATATCTTTTACTCTATATGAATAATGTCTTCCCCCTTATAATAATCTACTAAACGGCATTTCAACAAATACGTAAGTTTGCTCCGCAACAACAACATCTCACTTTCCAATAACGTTGCTGCATTATTTTGTACATCGAGCGGCGTCATCAATCCTTCCTCAAACTTCCGTCTCGTAACCCGATAAGCCAGCGAATCGGAAGCAACCTTCTTTTCCATCTGCATTGTTTCCTTCAGATACCCGTTCCGGTCTTGCAATGCCTGAACCACCAACTTTTGCAAATCCGACTTTTGTTCTTCATATCTTTCTCCGGCAATACGGTAATTATTCCTTGCCCGGCGCATACTTATCACTCCCGAAAAACGGTTAAATACCGGAATGCTCATGCTCAATCCGAAATACTGCCCCAAATTATTGTGAAACTGGCGGCTGAAACTATCGTATCCACTCTTATGCAACTCTTTATAATACGATGATGAAACACCCCCGAACAACGATATTTGCGGTAAAATATTCGCCCACGAACTCTTCCGCTGTATAAGAGCAATACGTTTGTTCAGTTCCGATTGCCTCAAAGAAGGATTGGTTTGCAAAGCCAATTCCACCACCTCTTGCGGATGTTCTTCCGTTGGTTGTGCATAAGCCACAGCATGAATATCCAGCAAGCACGTATCCAAGAGCAATGTATCCGCTACCGGATAATTCATTTTCTGCTTCAATGTCAACATAGCCGTTGCAAACAAATTCTGCTGACACGTCAGGTTATACATATCGGTAGCTTGTTGTGCCTCCACCTGCGCCACATCCGGCATTCCTTTCAGTCCTAACATTTCCTGCCTTTTTGTTTTGTAAAGCAAAGAATCACTGTCGGCAAGTTTTTTCCGCGCCAACCGAACCGCACCCCAATAATACAGCGCATCGATGTAAGCTTGAAATGTTTCGAGAGCCGTATTATCTTGCGCCTCTTCCAACGCAGCCTTACCCAACAGCAAAGCCGCTTTCGAACGCTTCAATTCTTGCACCAGACTTCCACCCCGGAATATGGTAAGCGACCCCGACAATCCATACGAATTATTAAATGTAGACACGTTATTGTAAATGTTAGTCTCCGGGTCGACCGAACGTCCGTAATTATATTGCACACCTGTACTTCCGCTTACCCCCGGAAGGAAACTGCCGATAGCCTGCAAACGGTCAAGCTTATAGTTCTTCACCTCCAAGTCTTTTTGTTTCACCGTGCGGTTATGGTCGACAGCATATATCATACACTGGTCTATACTCCACACCTGTTGAGCCGAAGCCTGCAAGCAAAGCCATCCGCCTATCATCAAGCCCAATACCTTTATATAGTTTGTTACCTGCATAATCTGTCCATTTATCCACAAAATGCTTATCAAAGTGTATGCCAATCTATTTAACCTTTTGATTTCCAACGCCATTCAAAAACATTCCCAAAGCAGCATGTGTCAAAAAATTAGACACCGATTGTCTATTTATTTGTCAGCACTTTCATTTGAAAAGGTGATGTTTTTTTCTAAATTTGCCTCGACAAAATAAAGGAAACACCATGACAAAACAAGGCACACTACTCGTTGTCGACGATAATTCCCATATACTCACCTCCCTGCAATACTTATTAGGAGATTATTTCAACCGCATTCTAACCCTTCATTCTCCCATAACCATTCCCACACTGCTCCGGAAAGAAGCTATCGACGTAGTATTGCTCGACATGAATTTTTCATCGGGTATCAATAGTGGCAACGAAGGACTTTACTGGCTGCGTGAAATAAAACACATAAACCCCCTTACGCAAGTTGTCTTGTTTACAGCCTACGCCGATATCAATCTCGCCGTAACAGGACTGAAAGACGGAGCATGCGATTTTGTGGTGAAACCATGGGAGAATAACAAATTAGTACAAACCCTGCTTGAAGCATATCGGAAAAGTACAAACAACGAAAAGAAAAAAACATCGCCATCCGCCCATACAAACGAAAAGTTCATGTACTGGGGAAACTCGCCTGCCATCCTTCCACTGAAAACATTGGTCGACAAAGTCAGTATAACCGATGCGAATATCTTGATCACCGGTGAGAACGGAACGGGAAAAGACATGTTGGCTCACGAAATACACCGGCTATCAAAACGCCATAATAGCCCGATGATCTCTGTCGACATGGGGGCAATCACCGAATCGCTCTTCGAAAGCGAACTTTTCGGGCACGTAAAAGGATCGTTTACCGATGCACATACCGACCGCATAGGACGCTTTGAGGCAGCCAACGGCGGAACACTTTTCCTCGATGAAATAGCCAACTTACCTTACCACTTACAAGCCAAACTACTGACCGCCATCCAAAAGCGCAGCTTTGTCCGGGTGGGAAGTAACCAACCTTGCCCCACTGACATCCGACTGATTTGCGCCACCAACCGGAATTTAGACGCAATGGTGCGCGAAGGAACATTCCGCGAAGACCTGCTTTACCGCATCAATACCATCCACTTGCACATTCCACCATTACGCGAACGCAAAGAAGACATCCTTCCTCTTGCCGAACGTTTCATGAAACAATACAACATCCGGTACGGACGCAACCTGCAACGGTTCAGTGATGACACCCGCAAACGTTTGCTTGCTCATCCGTGGTATGGCAATATCCGCGAACTACAACACACCATCGAGAAAGCAGTTATCTTAGCCGACGGAGAAATACTGCAAACCGATGCACTGCAATTCTCCCCTCCTGTACATAGTCCTCAACCCCTCGAGAAGAAAACAGGAGAAACCATACAGACCATCGACGAGATGGAACGAAGCCTGATAACCCGTACCATAGCCCAATGCAATGGAAACCTCTCGCAAGCAGCATCCCAATTAGGCATAACCCGTCAAACCCTGTACAACAAAATGAAACGCTATGACCTTTAAGAAAATCTACTCCTCCCTACGCACTCCTTCGCTCATCGCAGGTATTGCCTTGCTTGTTGCCGGCGCATACACCCATACCATTTACTATATCGGTATAGGAATCGCATTGTGCACATTGTCATCATACATAGCCGTTGTTATGAAACGACAACTGAAAGAGCAAAGCCTGCTCATTCTCGAAGCCCTCCGCAACCACGATTATTCTTTCCGCCTTCCCACACAAGGACATACTCCAACAGAAAAAATCCTACAAAACACCTTCAACCAGTTAGGTGAAATGATAGCAGGACAAAAACAGCACATCGAACAGCAAGAACAATTTTACAAACGAATACTTTCGTGCATCAACTCAGGCATCATCGTATTGAAAGAAGACAACTCCATACTGCAAACCAATCCCACAGCAGCCAAACTACTGAAACTTCCCGTGTTACACACACTCAACCAACTGGAACGATATGGAGAAAACATCCCGCAGCTTTTCTATGACCTCTTGCCGGGAAGAGGAAGCAACATCCATTTCGGAACACCTAAAGGAGAAGTCCAATTACTTGTACGTGCCTCGGCTATGCAATTAGGCAATAGCAATATCCGCATACTGACCCTCAACGATATCCGCAACGAAATGGACAATAAAGAACTGGATTCATGGATTAAATTAACCCGTGTACTGACCCATGAAATCATGAACTCCATTGCCCCTATCTCTTCCTTGAGCGAAACTTTTCTGAAACGCGATGATGTCATACATTCTTCCCTTTACGAAGGCATACGTGCCATACACGATACATCGGCAGGTCTCATTTCTTTTGTAGACAGCTATCGGAAATTTTCTTCCCTACAGCAACCATCTCCCGAACCATTTTATATAGCCGAGCTTGTAAAACAGATAGAAGAACTGCATCTCATCCCGCCGCATATTTCTTTCACCCGCATCATCGAACCATCGGAACTTATGCTATATGCCGACCCGAACCTTATCCGACAGGTACTGTTGAACCTCATCAAAAACGCCGTTCAAGCCATCGGGAAAACACCCGGGAAAATACATTTGCATGCTTACTCCACCACCGATGAACACATTTTCATTTATCTAAGCAACAATGGTCCATCCATCCCTGAAAATGAAGCCGATGAGATTTTCGTACCTTTCTTTACCACTAAAAAAGACGGAAACGGAATCGGGCTGTCCCTCTCCCGTCAAATCATGAAACTATCCGGTGGCACAATCAGCCTGCTAAAAACCAATGCCAAAGGATGGAACACCACCTTCGTTCTCGAATTCGAGTAACACACCGGAAATAAAAATGGCGTGCGAAAACGAACGCATATACGCTCAATTCCACACGCCATCCTTATCTCTTCAATCGGGATAACCGATTTGCAGACAAAAGGCAATCTTCTGATTTCCTTGTTATTTCACAATACCTTTTTCCAAATATTCAGCCAAATTCATGCGGACACGTTCTCCGGCACGTTCCACTGCAACTTTCGCCATATCCGAATCGACCATCAGTTTAACCAACTGTTCAAACGATGTTTTCTGCGGATTCCATCCCAACTCACGTTTCGCCTTCGACGGGTCTCCCCACAAGTTTACAACATCGGTCGGTCGATAAAAATCAGGAGACACTTCCACCAAGACTTTCCCTGTCTTCTCATCGATACCCTTTTCGTTCTCACCTTCTCCCTCAAAGCGCAACTCGATACCCACATAATGGAAAGCCAACTTACAAAACTCGCGTACAGAATGCTGCTCGCCGGTAGCAATCACAAAATCTTCCGGCTTCTCGTTCTGCAGAATCAACCACATACATTCCACATAATCTTTTGCATATCCCCAGTCGCGCAACGACGACAAGTTACCCAGATACAATTTATCTTGTTTACCTTGTGCAATACGTGCAGCGGCAAGCGTAATCTTCCTTGTAACAAAAGTCTCCCCACGGCGTTCACTCTCATGATTGAAAAGAATACCCGAACAACAGAACATATTATAAGCCTCGCGATACTCTTTCACAATCCAGTAGCCATACAGTTTAGCCACAGCATACGGGCTATATGGATGGAAAGGCGTATTTTCATTTTGCGGCACCTCCTCCACTTTCCCATAAAGTTCCGACGTCGATGCCTGATAAATACGACAAGTTCCAGCCAAGTCGCACTGACGCACAGCCTCCAAAATACGCAAAACTCCCGTAGCATCTACATCGGCTGTAAACTCCGGCGAGTCGAACGAAACTTGTACATGGCTCTGTGCCGCAAGATTGTACACCTCGTCAGGATGTACCTTCTTCACCACCTGCAAAATACTCATAGAGTCTCCCAAGTCGGCATAATGCAAATGGAAATTCGGATGTCCTTCCAAATGCGCAATCCGCTCCCGATAATCGACCGAAGAACGGCGAATCGTGCCATGCACATCGTATCCTTTCTCCAATAAGAACTCGGCAAGATACGATCCGTCCTGCCCTGTAATACCTGTAATAAGTGCTTTTTTCATTTTTGGTAAATTATTTTAATTTATTCATTTTAGTCCATATTATTTCACATACCTTATAAGGATAACGCAAGCCCAGCAACAAAATATTAGAATAAACCTTATTACTTTGCAGAGCCCTCAAATGATCTTGCATGATCTGCTTGTGGCTTTTCAGCCCGGAAGACGAAGCTCCCCCCATACGCATGGTAACAAAATCGGTCGAAATATACTTAATATGAATTCTATTTACAAAAATCAAGCGAAGTAAATTCTCAAAATCGGCAGCAACCTTATACGAAGTATCGAAAACACCATATTTTTCATAAATCTTCCGCCGGCAATAAAAAGAAGGATGAGCCGGCATAAACCCAAACCGCATCCAACTCCTGTGAAAAGGACGTGAAGTATAATAACGCACACATACATCCAAATTATCTTCGTTTACATAATGTACATCACCATACACCGCATCAATACCCTCGTCCGCCATCACATCAGCAACCTGTTGCAATACATCGGACGACGTATAGAAATCATCACTATTCAACAAGCCCACTACATCTCCCGTTGCCATCCGAATGCCTTTATTCATGGCATCGTAAATCCCTTTATCCGGTTCACTGATATAGCGCAATTTTCCGCTAAACCGAGGCTCATATTCTTTCACAATATCCATCGTATTGTCTTTCGAACCCCCGTCAATAATCAAGTACTCTATCTCTTGATACGTCTGCCGTAACACACTTTCTATTGTATCACGTACCGTCTTTCCACTATTGAATGTCGCTGTAATAACAGTAATTTTCATTTATAATGTAATCTTACCTTTCTTCAATAAATAAACAATGATAGAATCATTTTTACCTCCCGTACCCGATTTTTTGCCAATATCATAATTATTTTCTGCCAATTTCTCGACCTCTTTGGCTACAGCACAAGTAGCACATACCCAAGCAAAGACTTTATTCTCTTCAATTTCAAAATCTTCTTCCCGATGCTGTTGCATCCTGATATCCAAATCGTTTGTAATACCACAATAGCACGAGTTTTTTGCTCCATTACTAAAATACATTTCAAAGCAACAATCCATCAATTCCTTTATCTCAGCAGGGTTGTATTTGGTTGCATCATTATAGCTATAATCGCAAGCTAATGCAGCATGAATGTGCACCTTCAAAACATTCAATTTCACATCACCATTTACCATCACTATGTCGGAAGCCTCTTTTACAATAGCCCCATCATTTCCCGATAGTTGTAAACGTCTAAACCCTTTAGAAACATTTGTCCCAGCATCTACACTAAAAGCCGCAATAATAGCTTTATCCTCATCGCTCTCTCCATAGAACACCCGGATATCTCCATTTAACAAATTGATATCCGCCATCATAACATGCTTCCACGATGTAAACGAATGGTGCAAAAACCGCACAATATTAGCACAGTTCGATAACCAAAAAGTATTAGATTCTGTCATATTATTATCCAATAATTACTCTTTCTCTTATTTTTATAGCAGGATTGCCCTGATAAATACTATATGCTTCCAAATCACGATTAGCCACAGAATTAACGCCCAATACAGCATGTGAATATACAGTCACACCCGGACATACAACAGCATGTGCTCCAATCCAACCCCCATCTTCCAACGTGATTTTCCCAATCATCAAATCGAAAGTCGGTTTCTTGTAGTTGTGATTGCCGCAAAGCAGCATCGCCCCTTGACTGATGCATACATTGCTTCCTATTTTCACCTTGGCAAGATTGTCTATCCACACGTTTTCACCAATCCAAGTGTAGTTCCCAATTTCAAGCAACCACGGATATTTAATATTAACCCCCGGTTTAACTACTACTCCTTTACCTATTTTAGCACCAAACACACGCAATAACCATACCTTAAAACCAGATAATGGATTAAGAGGATTAATAAAAAAAAGCACATTGATAAAATACCAGACAAGCCGTTTTATCGGACTTCCTGGGTTATACCATGAGTTTTCGTAAAGAGAAAGACATGTTTTCATGCCACCCTCCTTTTCTGGAAAGCGGCAAGAAGAAATCTATTCTTTACCCCCCCCTGTTTAACTTTTGTTAATATATCAATATGATACTCATCATGGATATAATTAATGATTTCATCTTTGTTGATGCCGCAATGATGCTTGATTTCATAAACCTTTGCATCAACTAACATTCTGTACCACCAACCTTGTAAGAACGTCCAGATAAAACCTATTTTGCCATCAAGACAAGCTCCTTTCAAAAAATACCGATAACAAAAATAGGCGAACGACCGCCAGAAGAGTGGTTGCTTGGCATACTTGTGCTTCTTCATCCGCTTGGCAAGAGCTTGCGGACTTATCTCTTTATCACTATCCGTTTCTGCTACACCTGTTAAATTAAGCTCTATATCAAGCAAGTCCACCGCTTCACGAATAGCGTAGTTGACATGCTTATGGCAAAACCAAGAAAGATTGTTCATGTTATGGTCGCAGAAATCATGTTCAAACTCAATCGCATACCCTTCGGTCAATTGGATATGTTCGTCCATCAACCGCTGTTCACACATCCCTTTACCATAACGGAATACCCGTAACAACTTTACTGGATAAATGCCTCTTTTCATCCATTTACCCATAAAGATATGCCGACGGTTGAAGATAATTCCCGTTACGTCATCGGGTAACAAAGGTAACTTCGTTTGTAACTCCTGCACCAGTTCGGGTAACAGATATTCATCAGCATCTAAACGTAAAACCCATTGCGTAGTGATGGCAGCATGTTCCAATCCCCAATTGAACTGTTTAGCATAATTATTTTCCCATTTGTTTTGTAAAATATGCACATTCAAATACTTCTTAGCAATTTCCAGCGTACGGTCTGTAGAAAAGCTGTCAACAATAAAAATATCCTTTGCTATGGGCAATACATTCTCTATGCACCGCCGGATATGTAATTCCTCGTTATACGTGAGGATAATAACTGATAAATCAAGCATAAGATTCCAATAATAAATTAATGCATTTCGCCACCATGACTTAATCTGTTCTCCAAATACGAGAATGCCGCTACCGGTTGGGATAGCATCCGTTCATGTTCTATGATTTCTTCATGCGTAAACCGGTCCTTTATTTTTCTTGCCGGTACACCCCCATAAATTGCGTATGGCTCAATGTCTTTTGTAACCACCGAACCTGCAGCGACTATTGCACCATTCCCTATTTTAGTGCCCACCATGATAATTGCCCGTGCTCCTATCCATACATCATTTCCTATTATCGTTTCATGCAACTCTTCCCTACCAGCAAATACCATTGGAATTCCCGGACGACGAAAATAATGGTCAGCTCCTATGATACAGACATCATTTGCAATCATAGTAAAATTTCCAATAGAAACTTTGGGGTAAATGATGCATCGTGGACCAATATAAGAATATGCTCCCGCTGTAATATCTTTAGCAACACCACCCAAACTATATGTAGCTAAAAATTTAGGATGCACATTTTTTAATCTATATTTCTTTATATAATACTTTCGTTTTAACCAACGTAGCTTGTTTAATACCTTGGAAACATGGTTCATCTTAAATTTATGTTATATCGTTACTTTAAATATTTTTTTAAAATTTCCATCTGAAATTTGGGATTCCAATTGGTGTCAATTTCTTTGAAACAATTTTGCCTTACTTCTTCCCTTTTATTTCGTTTCAATACAAACCAATCGTTGATGGTTTCAGCTAAAGATTCGGTATCTCCATATTTAAAGAAATCACCTGTAACACCTTTAATTATTGCTTCAAATTCAGGCATTTGCCACTTAAAATCATTGTGGGTAATGACAGGACAACCAAAAACCATTGTATGCATTGCCGTAAGCCCTACGTTTCCCGGTGCGACACATAAGTCTGCATTGTATATCAGTTCTGCATTCGTCTGCTCTTCATAGCAGGCACCGTAGAACCACACATTATTTGCTAAGTCTTTTTTAGTTACTAAATATTCCAAATCTTGACGCATTTCACCATCTCCTACGAAAACAATATTATATGTACACCCCCATTGCTTTAATAATGCAACTGCATTAATAAGCATATCCAACCGTTTAACCTTCGTAAGCCGTCCGATAAAAATCAACACAGGATTATTGTTCCCAAAATGTCGAAAATAAATATCAGAAGGATGAATACTGTCGCGTATCGCTTTTTGTCGTTCATAGAAAAGTGAATTATGAATTACAAACAATCTACTCTCCGGAAATCCTTTTTCCATTAAAAGCTGTTTGGAATAATTGCCATAAAGGAACACCCCCGAAGCATGTGAATATATCCACATTTTTAGTTTTGCCTCAAAGGAACTTTCTTTCCCATATAAACCATGCGTCCATAGATAAACCCTTTTATTGGGGAAAAAACGCAATAAGAACAAAAACAGGTAAATGGTCAAATTTCGACTTTCTGCCAACATCAAGAAAGTGTTATATTCTTTCTTGAACAATAATCTTACTATACCACGTTGCCAAGACGCCCTGCTGTTCCCTATCGTTTTATAATAAATCACCCGTTTTAACACAGATGTATCCATCTCTTTTATATCTGTTTTGGTATACCCAAAATACCAATCACAGTCATAATATTCATCAATTAAACTAAAAATGCGCTCACGATATTTTGGAGCTGTGTTGTATATGATACATAATTTCATATTATCATCTATTTTGATTTGATAATAAATTTGTACGAGTATTTAATCCTAATAAGCTAATAGCCAAGACACCTACCGATAATATTGAATTTTGATAGAAAGAACCTGAAGAAAGACTTCCTATATAATTTTGAAGTGATAATATAACCAACCAAGTCATTTTCTTATTATATATTGATGAATAATATTGAGCCTTGAATACAGTAAAAAAGAAACTCAATAATATCATTACACCCAAAATACCACCTTGTAAAGCTGCATCTAAAACTATGTTATGAGAATAGACGGGATAATTTTTATAATAATAAGTAAATTGTGAACCAATAAGAGGATTCTCCAACCAAGAATTTATGACCTTAGTATATATGACATCTCTTCCCGATAAATCACCATTTTCAATGGTATTGATTATACGTTTATATAATGTAAAAGAAATATTCTCTATAATATCTAAGAGCGCATCTTGAAATAAGTAAATCAATAAAGAAAACACTATCAATCCCAATAAGACAAAAAACATTTTTTTTGTCTTCATAGAAAGTAGCAAAACAAGAATTATTAAAAATGTAAAGACTGGTCCGCGACTACCTGCACGAAGCATAATAAACACTCCCAACAAAAGAATAGCCCAAAATATATATTTATGTACATCTTTCCTAAATAAAATAAAGTAAACAGCTATTAATGCCAAACTTGTTCCACATTGTCCAAAAGCTATAGTATTTAATGCAAGTCCCCCACTTATACGTCCTATTACAGTATCATTAAGCATAGATTTATTAAATAACAAATTGAAAACTGCAATGATAATTAAAGCTACTACAGACCATTGTAGGGCCTTATTGTAATCGACCTTGTCCCATGTCTTATAATATGCTATTACGGATGGAAGCGTTATACAAAACACATAAAACACAACCCTTGTTTTACCTTCTGGATTTATGTAAAATGAGCTTTGCAAATAAAAATCTATTATTAATCTCGCTATTATTATCAACCAATATAACCATAGCAGATTGGCAATGGTAGATTTCTTATAAGAGAAACGACTCACAAATATGAGAAATACAGCCAATCCTAAGGTTAAGATTCTATAGGGAACAGTAACAATTTGGGTACCAGTAACATTTGTTATAAATAAAGAAAAAATAGTAGCACATAACTGATACCCGAAAAGTATCAGAACCAAATTCAAAGTAGATAATAATACAATATATTTTGGTGCATTATTATCAATCAGCCATTTCCCTGTTGTATATGACATGCAATAAAAGATTTTAAATGCCAAGAATTTATTTCTTATATTCAGCAACTAAATTCCTTACACAATGTGGTAAATTGTATTCTTTTTGTATATGCTGTTGCAACTTAGGCTGAAACTTCGTTTCTTGCATGGCACTAATAACAGCATGACCAATATCATCAATTTCATAGGGAGACACCACATACGCCATATCCACATAATATTCTTTAGGTCCTCCGATATCAGTAATTACAATATCACATCCAAACGAAGCCGCCTCTACTGCTACCATGCCTACACCTTCGTTTATACTTGGCAAAGCGAACACTTTCGCTTTCTTGTAAAGTTCAATAAGTCTATCATCACTGACCCTACCTAAATAAGTTATATTATTATTGGCGTTAATAATATCCCGTATTGGAGCAAAATCATGCTCGCTACGTATACTACCTGCAAGAACCAAATTAAACTTGTATTTGACAGCAGCTTCAACCAATCGTTTTACATTTTTTCTCTCATCTGTAAGCATGCTTACATGAAGACAAAATGATTCCTTATGTGGATAGTCAAGACAAACAGGCGTGCGAAATGAAAGCGGAATTATAGAAATCTTATTAGCTGGGATATCATACGCTTTATTGACATACATAAACTCATAATGGCTTCTCACAAACCATCTGTCAATATAAGGTCTTGATTGGCGTATTGCATAGTTCACCGAGTATAACCTTAGCCTTTTACATCCGGCATGTGTTGCAAATTTATATTTCCATATAGGTTCAATAGTGTCAATAATGGGTGAAAACACAATTTTTTTACAAGATTTAGACAAACTAAAGAATAATCCATTAATAGCGCGATCAGCACCTATTACATGAACGATATCGAATGTTTCCCAATCTGTTCGTTCCCAAGGATTGACTTTAACCAAATCATGTCCTTGTCTACTTAGTTCGTCTGCCCATGTTTCAGCTTGTATACGTATGCCATTGTACTTATTTACATAAGTGTTTATGATATATGCTATTTTCATTATTTTAATTAAAGTTTTTTCGTCTGAATTTCACCTAACAAAAAAAGTCGAGCAATGTTATTACGCTGTATCAATTTTATAATTTTCATAATAACATAGCTTACCCCAATCGAACAAAGGAAACATATTGCATAATCACAATATATATAACCTGTTGAAAAGCTCAGTCCAAATGCCGTAAATATGAAACGAATAAAAAATACATGTATTATGTATAGTCCCAATGAGTTTTGCCCCCATCTTACAATGATATTCTTGATAAATGACAATTCATATAAACGCTTGAGCAGATAATATATTACAGGACATGTTGCCAATGCCAATATCATCCAATTATGATAATTGACAAAATGTATCTTATACGAAAGTAAAGAAGGTAAATAATATGAAATTATTAAAACAGCAATCAACAAAATTGCATACTTCATATTTGAGAAACGTTGTTGATATTCTCTAAACCATATACCAATAATAAAAAATAGCAACTGCTTAGCCAATTGTTGATTTTTAAACAACGGTCCTGGGAGGTATTCAAAAAATATAAACATCAATATACAAACCAAAAGAATCGATAATGATGCGTATTTACCCAATATCCGTGTCAAGAAATTAACAAACAATGAACAGAAAAAGATACACCACAAGAACCAAGCAAATGTCACATAATGATAAAGAGGTTTAATATCTATGTTACCGTTTATTGCTATTAAATACGAAAAATGGTTCCAATCAAAAGGCATTAAAACAAAACCTAATATAACAAAGGATACTTGTGGTAATATCAGGCGTGTGAATTGCTTTTTACATAATGCCATAAAACTTGTATCTACCCGATTTTTAAAAAAATACCCGCTAAGCAAAACAAACAATGGCATATGGAATGAATGTATTGTTTTCCATAATGGGTCATAATAACAATCAATACCACTTATATAAATAATTGCATGTCCAAATATTACAAGAAATATAAGTGCGCCTTTTATATAATCAAAACTTAACTCTCTCATTTTAATCAATATTTGTCCTTAAAAAATTAATAGATAAATTTCGTTGCTGCTCTAAAAGTTTATCCACTTTGGCATAGTCAATATTTTGATTGATAATATTATAATCAATATTATCAATATCATAAACAAGACGATCTTTTAAGCCAAGCATCATCAACAAAGACTCAAACCGTGTAAGACCACGATGTTTATTAGCCAACACAAGGAAATTCTTTTTGAAGATTATGCTAAAAACCATTCCATGAAAAGAATCAACTACTACATATTCGGCATCACGGATACCCGATAGCCAATATTGCAATGATGAATAAGTGTGAATTTTCCCTTTACGATTATCAATATATAATGATTTAACGCACAAATGTTTTTTCAACGCAATATTATTTATCAACTTGTCTTTCTCAACAGAAGGGTCAAGTATATATGTTGAAAGCGTTTCTTGGCTCTTTAAACTATTTTTACGTATAAGACTATTATAATCTATGGAAGTCAATAACAAAGTCGGATCCAGAACTAACAGTGCTTTTACATTTAATACATCACGACAAAGCGTTACTCCCGTTGTTTCTCGTACAGAAACAGCTTTAAATCGTTTCAGCAGCTGTCTAACTGTATATAATTCATCTACAGTACCAGTCCAACAGTCAACACCAAAAGAAGCTGCATAGGCAATACGAGAAACATTTTCACTTACAACAAAATCCAAGAAAAAATTGTACCCTGCTCCACGAGTATTTTCAAAACGCCAAACTTGATCGCTCCCCACAATGACAGCATCAAGTTTATAATCATCGACCACAGATTTCAAACATTCTACATCTCGATATAACTTTGTTTTGAAAAAATTTTTTTCAAAAAAAATATATAACTTCCTACATAACACGTGATAGTAAATCCAACGTTTAAGCGCATTTATAATGCCACTATTTTGCTTAGTTTTATCCCATTTACGGTAAATAAGAATAGGTTCGTATCCCAACTTCTCTAACATACGCTGCAAAGCATAGACCTGAAGCAGCCAACCATAATTGGGAGTAAAAGGTAAAGTAATAACACCTACTCGTTTTTTCGTCTGCATATTCTTTTTAATATTGTTACTATTCTCAATAAAATGGCCAATTGTATTAAGAGAAATCTAATGGTTTCTTTCAATGAAGGTTTTCCATATTCAATAATACTGCTTACAACTGTTTTTTTCTGTAAAGCCTGCATAAACTTAACACGATTGTCAGGTTTATGAGTACTTTTAAAATAGCACCGATTATTACTTGCTACACTCTCTATGCTTGTTTCATAAACATCAATATTCAATCCATGGATAATATACTTCCCTAAAGCTGTGTTTACAATGAGAGCAGACGTTCCTTTATCATCTGCAAACTTAGAATCTGATTGTATTCCCCAAAAATCAGCAAGTGTAATATCACTACCGCTTTTCAAACTTTTTACAGGACAAGAATAACAGGAAGGACGTAAAAACACATTACTTAAAAATCCTCTCAGATATTCGTTTTTAGTTATAGGAGCATAAGAGCAAAACTGTATTTTTTTTCCACTCCCGTTGGTCGTGGAAAGGGTAAGAGCAAAACTGTATTTTTTCCAACCTAACCTCTTATTTCTGAAAGAGATGTCCTCTACACGGACATCTTTCTCAGAAATAGGGTAATTCAAAACTGAATTTTTTTCGCACTGACGTGCGACTTCTTCTTTTAAATATCTTCTCCAAACCATCGGGCTGGGTACTCCATGACAAATGAAGTCAACCGTTAGCAAATTATCATATTCTTTACGAAGGAAGCTAAGTAAACCTGCTATTTGACAAGGAGTACCACTAAAAAGGACCTTACGACCAGCTTTTAAAAATTGTTCTGTTTCCTGAAAAGTGTTTCCTATTTGGCTTTGCACATACTTAGACCCACGGAAAGTAGCTAATCCTTCCATGGTTTCTGTATAATCATGTTTTACCTGCCACTGCTCATCAAACCGCGCTCCAAATACGACTCCTCCTTGTTTGATAACATACTCTGCCAATGCAGTAAAAATTCCACCAGACGAACTTTGCATCCGGACTTTTTCGTCTTTATTAATCGCCGCAAAAACCTTCAATGGTTCACGTTCTTTGCCTTGATTCAAGACTGGGCATGTTTTTTCACATAAATGGCAATCAACACAGGTGTTTCTATCTATATGAGGATAGAGAAATCCCTCTTCATCTTCTTGCATCGTAATGCATTGTTTGGGACAGATTTGCACGCAAGCATTACAGCCACAGCAATCTTGTTTTTGGGTTATTGTTATCATTTTCCCACGTATTTATATTTATGATAAACCTTCTGCAAAGGAGAAGCGAATAAAGAACGTTCATAGTTGTTCATGCTCGTAAACCAAAATAGGGTGATGTAAACGGTAGAAAATATCGCAATGGAAATAATCAATGGCAAGACTTGATGTATCGCGATATTCTGTAATATCCACCAGCCTACCAACCCTATGCACAAAGGGGATATGGACATCTTGGCAATGGACTTCCAAAACAGCGGAATATCAATATGGATTTTTTTATAATAGTAAATGTTCATCGCAATAATTTGACCTGCAACCAAAGCTGCGGACGTGCCAATGGCACAACCTATGCCGCCATACAATTGGGAGAGCGGGATAGAAATTCCCAAACTACAAAAAGCAATGATTACATAAAGTATAGAACGAAACTTCATCTGATTTCTAGCTTGCAAAATAGTAATTCCTAAATTTTGAATCAGAGGAACCGTCAATGGGACAAAAAAGAGTAAAGCAATGGTATACGCATCCTCATAGCCTTCTCCAGCCCATAACGTAATAAACGATTTACCAAATAAGATGAAGCCTGTCAGAATAAAAGCCATGATGATATATTGAATGCGCCCAGTTCGTATAAATAAATCAGATATCGCTTTCTCATCGTTCTCTTGCGTAACCATTTTTGTCACTTTTGGAAGGAACAAGCCTGAAATAGCCGTACTAAAACTTAAATAAATATGTTGTAGCTGAATCGCGATAGCATATACCGCAACCGCAGCTGCACCCGCAAATATGCCTAAAACGAATTGTCCTGTACTCCAATAAATACGATCCATAATGGCATTAAGAAAAATCCAAAAAGAATAGATTGCTACCTCTCTGAAAAAATCAAATTTAAAACGAGCAAACCTAACTTTTATTCCTATTTTATATTTGCAATACCAGGCATTGATGCACAAAGTGGCGATGTTAAATATCGTAATAACCACTACCATGGCAATCGCTTTATAGCCCATACACAGGAGGACGATCATCACTAACGGATTGAGCAGGATGCGAGCTATGTTTATGATTTTTTGAAAAACGAAGTTCTCATAGGCGGTAATAATTGCTCCCCATATACTCATAGGAAAGGTAAACGCTACATTAAAAACCATCAGTAACATCATGATTCGGATTTTACCCAAATCCGAATCGGTCATTGTCACATCAAAAAGATTGTCCACATTAAAATACAATCCCAATCCTATAAGAAAGGCAACGATTCCAATTCCACAATATAACAAGAAAAACATTCCGAACATTTCATATTGTTCATTGATTTTCCCCTCAGCTCTGAACTTGGCTGTGTAACGCACTATTGCGTTTGCAAAACCTAAATCAAGGACTGTAAGGTATGCCACTACTGAAGCCACGAGGGAATACAATCCATATTCATTTTGCCCAAGCATTCTGAGCATAAATGGAGTATAAATCAGTCCAACGATATTGTTTAGACCGATTGACACATAGGATAATATAGCCCCTGCCTTTAGTTGATTTACTGCCATGTAAATGAAATATTTTCAGTCCCTTCTAAATATATCCCTTGTATAAACTTTCTCTTTCACATCGTCTAAACAGGCATCGTAACGATTGGCGATGATGGCTTGGCTCTGTGCCTTGAATGCAGTCAGGTCGTTTACTACCTTGCTTCCAAAGAATGTACTGCCGTCTGCTAATGTCGGTTCGTACACAATGACCTCGGCTCCTTTGGCTTTTACCCGTTTCATTACACCTTGGATGCTGCTCTGACGAAAATTATCGGAATTGGATTTCATCGTCAATCGGTAAACGCCTATCACGCATTGCTTTTCTTCCGAAGGGTTGAAATCGCCTCGGTTATAATAGTTGTAATATCCTGCTTTGGTGAGTACCCTATCGGCAATGAAGTCTTTCCGGGTACGGTTGCTTTCTACAATAGCTTGGATAAGGTTTTCCGGCACATCGGCATAGTTTGCCAAGAGTTGCTTGGTATCTTTGGGTAAACAATATCCTCCGTATCCAAATGATGGATTGTTATAATGTGTACCGATACGCGGGTCTAAACAAACACCATCGATAATGGCTTTTGTATCCAATCCTTTCATTTCGGCGTAGGTATCTAATTCATTGAAATAGGATACACGCAATGCTAAATAGGTGTTGGCAAAGAGTTTTACAGCTTCGGCCTCGGTCAGCCCCATGAAAAGAGTATCGATGTTTTCTTTTATCGCTCCTTCCTGCAATAACGTTGCAAAAGTATGTGCGGCTTTGTCCAACCGCTCATCGTCTTCAGGACGCCCGACGATGATACGGCTTGGATAAAGGTTGTCGTACAGGGCTTTGCTTTCGCGAAGGAACTCCGGAGAGAAGATAACGTTATCTGTTTTCATTTTTTTACGGATATTTTCCGTATAGCCCACGGGGATGGTACTCTTTATCACCATGATGGCACTCGGATTAACGCTCTTCACCAGTTCGATAACCTCTTCCACATGGGTGGTATCGAAATAATTTTTTACCGGATCGTAATTGGTCGGTGCTGCTATAACGACAAAATCGGCATCGCTATATGCTTTTGCTCCATCAAGGGTTGCTATCAAGTTCAACTCTTTCTCTGCCAAATATTTTTCAATATATTCATCTTGTATGGGTGACTTTTTTTGGTTGATCAAGTCAACCTTTTCAGGTATCACATCGACAGCGGTTACCTGATGATGCTGACTTAGTAAAGTCGCAATACTAAGTCCTACATAACCTGTTCCGGCTACTGCTATTTTCATTGTTTATTTTAATTTTCTATGTATGTTATTTCATTGTTATGCAACTCACTTACACAAAGATGTGACAAGACTGTTATCCGATGTAAATCGGTTCCCTTGTATGTGTACATTTTTTTAGAAAGCAACCATTCTGCTCTTTTCTGCACACTCTTTCCATACATGCCGAACAGGGATGGCAAATTCAATTGAAAGGCGATGTGCATAGTCTGCAATTTCCGATAATCGGATTCGCTCATGTAGAGGTATCGCTCGGGGTGTGCCAAGATGATGTTGTATCCTTTTTGCTTGATACGCTCCAATAGCTCATACATGTCCATGGGAGGATTGAAATAGGAGGTTTCCACCAACAGATGGTTGCCTTCCGCTCCAATGGGAAGAAAATCGTTTTGTGCCAACCGTTCTTCAAACAGGCTATCGAGCATGTTTTCTGCGGCTAAATGGAGAATTACATTTCCTGTATAAGCTGATTGTAACTCGCCAAAACGTTCACGTAAACGGGAAGAGGTATTCGGTATGTCTTCCATTATGTGGGGGGTAAGCCATACTTCTTTTACTCCTAACCGTTCGTACTCGGATAGAATTTGCAGTGCTTCTTCCATGGTCTGCACACCATCGTCCACCCCGGGAAGTATATGGCTATGCCAATCGGTAAACCCACGGAAGAAACCGCTTTCTTCTAATGTTTGCTTTTTCCGGAAAAACCACATGGTTTATTCGTCTTTTATTTTATTGCTGTAATAGCTATTGTTCCCATATCCATAATGATAACCGTATTTGTATCCATACCGGTATCCGTAACGGCTGCCACCTCCTTCGGTTCCATTAAGAATAAGTGCCATGTTTTTATAGCGTTTTTCCTCGTACATGCGCTGTAACTCAGGCAACATATCGCGTTCCAACAGTCCGGCACGTACTACAAACAGTGTCCGGTCTGCTAATTTTTCTATAATTTGAGTATCGGCTACAATTTCTACCGGAGGGCAGTCGATAAGAATATAATCGTAACGGATACGCAACATTTCAACCAACTCGGCAAGACGTGGCTCTGCCAATAGTTCTGTCGGATTGGGAGGAATGGTTCCTAACGGCAATATAGACAGCCCCGGATAAGCCGGATTGCCTACAATCAAATGGTCGATGTCGTTTTCCCGTTTCCCTAAATAATCGCTCAATCCTTTCGAAGGTCTACCTACATAGGCTGAAGCCGAACCATGGCGCAAGTCGCCATCGATAACTAATACACGTTTTTGCTTCAAAGAAAGACAAGCTGCCGTATTGATGGTAAGGAATGTTTTTCCACTGCCGGGATTGAAAGAGGTAAACAAGATAATGCTTGCTTTTCCGTCTTCTTTCCTATCAAGCATGAATTCTAAATTAGTTCGCAATACACGGAAGGCTTCATTTACGATATCACGACTCCCTTGCTTGATCAAGATATTCTTCGCTTCTGACTTCTGCTCTTTTTTCCTGAATGCCAAAGGTATTTCACCTACAAAAGGCAATGAAAGGTTTTCCAAGTCTTTGCGTCCGCGAATTTTGGTATTCATGTTTTCACGGACAAAAATAATCACGACTGGTATAAGCAACCCTAAAACAAAGGCAACCAACAAGATATTCCGCTTAATCGGAGCAGTGGGGAACATACTCCCAACAGGTGGTGTAATGACACGAGTATTGTATGCTGTAAAGGCTTGCGAAAGTTCATTTTCCTCACGCTTTTGCAATAGGAACAAATAGAGTGCTTCTTTTACTTTTTGCTGACGTTCTACTGAAAGCAGATATTTGCCTTGCGACGGATTGTCGGCAATGCGGGCTGTAGTCTGTTTCTCACTTTGTTGCAAAGAGCGCAACTGGGTATTGAGGGTCACAATGAGATTATCGACCGAAGTAACAATGGCTCCACGCATGTTCTGTAAGGATTCATCCAAATCGACTACCAACGGGTTGCTCTCACTACTGTTTGCCACCAAATCATTCCGGCGCAACTGCATGGTATTGTATTCGGCTATCTGTTGCTCGATGCCGGAACTTTCAATTCCTGAATTTGCAGGCAGTAATTGGTTTTTGCTGGTTGTATTGGTAAGGTAATTACGGATATACCGTGCCATAGACAGTTGTGTATTGATAGCCAAAATTTGTGTTTGGGTCTCACTGCTTTGTGTCATATACATACTTGCAGCAGCCTGTACATCGGGCAACAGATTCTCACTTTTGAATGAAGATATGTCTTCATCAACATTTCCCAAATCTTGTTCGATGACTCCCAAACGATCGTTGATAAACATCGAGGTACTCACCGCTATCTGGTTCTTGTCTTTTATCCAATTTTCATTATAAACGGCAATCAATGTATTCAGCACATCTTCGGCACGCTGGATGCAGACATCTTGAAAAGACAGGTTGATAACGGTAGATTTCTCATCACTCAATGCGACAGTCAATTGAGATGCGTATGCAGTAGTCGCAGCCTGTAATCCGATACGGGAGACATAAACCGGTTCTTTGTATACCACGGTATCGTGAAGTACTGGTTTTACAATCAGTTTGCCCACCGGGGTTTCTGTTGTATCGTTGAACAATACATTCATAGTCTGCCCGGATTCTTCTTCGCCGCGTACAAAATCGCCTACCTGTACGCCTTTGTTGCTGGATGCAGGATAGATGGTAAACGACAGATTTTCGTTATCGGGCAAATCGATGAAGGAGACTTCATAAGGGCAATCTTTCCCATAAAGTACCTGATCGTAGAAACTCCCATCTTTGGTATAGTTTATATCTAAATGCAACCGTTTTACCACATCGTACATCACTGCCGGCGATTGCAATGATTGGATTTCATTGTTCACATTGGTATTGGTCTGGAAAAAATCGATATCTCCCAACACACCCGATACATCGCTCAACGAATTGCCTTTCCCTTCTTCTTTTATCAGAAGGGAAGCAGAACGGGTATAGACCGGAGGAGTGGTCAGTAAATATACCAGTGCGATTCCCAATGTTACGACTAAAGAAACCGCAAACCAATACCATTTATCGATACATAAATAAAACAAGTCTTGCAAACGGATGAAATCGTCCGACTGTTTAGGTGCGAAGTTATTATTTTGAATTGCCACGTTGATAATTCTTTTATAAATGAAACAATTAGTTAAATATAAGGATTCCGATGGATGTCAGCAACGATGCCAATGATATCCAAAATGAAGTAGAACGCACATTGTTACCATTAACTGTAGACTGACGTGCTCTGACGGCATTCGGCTCAACATATACTAAATCGTTTTGTTGTAAATAGTATGCCGGCGAAGTATATACGTATTCGCCCGATGTCAAATCGATTCCATAGGTTCGCTGTACACCGTTTTCTTCGCGTAAAACCAATACTTTCGACCGGTTTCCATAAATAGTCAAATCGCCTGCCAAACTCAGGGCATCAAGGATGGTTATGCGGTCGCGGTCGATGCTGAAGCGTCCCGGATTATTGACTTCCCCCATAACTGATACACTCAAATTCATGAATTCGACTGTAACAACAGGGTCTTTTACCAAGTTCTTATTGACTAATTCGTTTTTAATGGTCTCGGCTATTTCTCCACGCTGCATACCTTCCACATGTACTTTCCCTAACACAGGGAAATCGATGTTTCCTTCGGCATCGACTGTATAACCGGACACGCCTTGATCTGTGTTTCCTCCCGATATTCCACTCTTCAATGTCGGTTGTCCTAACCGCTTGGTAACATAAGGCAAATTGAACAGATTGGTCAACTCCTGATCGCGACTGTTGACTATAATCGAAATCTTATCTTCCGGACGGACGGTAATGGGCTGTACTTCCGGAAGCTTGATTTCGCTCTCTCCCGGACGCAAGTCTTGAAAATAAACTACTTCTTTCGATGAACTGCACGAGTTGAATGCTAACATGCCTGTCATCATCAAACATAAGATGTAAAATACGTTATTTCTTTTTTTCATATATTCTAAATTTCATTTTTCAAGTATTTCTGCTTTCTTCTCTTTATGACTTTTTATCTGCCAATTGATACCCAACTGCATTGCTGTCCACAATACGATATCGAGTACTAACAACCAACTAATTCCTATTATATTGATGAACAGATAATTCAAACCGATAAAGAATAATGAGATAAACAAAATGGTTATCATAACCATACGAGGGCGCATGCCGGTACGCAAGAGTTTGTGATGAAAATGGTTCTTGTCGGGCAAAAACGGGTTTCTCCCGTTGCGCAAACGATGTAATACCACGCGAACAACATCAAAACAAGGTATAATCAATGTGGAACATGCCAAAACCATATCGGGATTACCAATGACTTGCCCGCTGTTATTCACTACACTTAAATGAATGACCAACAGGGAAATGATATAACCTAACGTCAAACTTCCGGTATCACCCATAAATAATTTATGTCCCCGTTGGGCATTTCCGAATACATTGTAAAACCAAAATGGTACGATGACGCCGAATGTTGTGAAAGCAAGCAAGGCATAGATATATTCTTCTTGAGCTACACACATAGTTCCCAAAACGGCAAGCGCAATGCAACTCAATCCGGATGCCAGACCATCGATCCCGTCTATCAAGTTGATTGCATTGGTAATGTACACAATCATCAATAATGTAAAAGGTATACCTAAATAAGAAGGAAGATGGCAGATTCCGAACAAGCCGCCAAGATTATTGAACCACTCACCCGGAAAGATAATCAACAAACCGGCTATGATTTGAACAAGGAATTTATATCGATAGCCAACTCCTATCAAGTCATCGGTAACACCTATCAAATAAAGCATCATGCAGCCCACTGCGAAAAACAAAAATTCGCATAAGGTTTGCACTACAGGCAGGTTCTCGATAGGAAAGCCCATAGTGAAACGGATTCCCAAGATAAGACACATGGTAATGAGTATTACCGGGAAAAAGGATAATCCACCTAAACGTGGTATGGGCGTGGTATGAACCTTACGACTATCCGGCACATCGAACAAACGTTTCTTGTAAGAAACCAACAAAATTTTAGGTATAACAACCATACCGAATATGGTTGCCAAAGCATAACCTGCTAAAAGAAATAAATAATTCATGTCCATGGTCTATGCATCATTCTACTATACGTTATCTTTTATCCAAAACTAAAAACAACCAAACCCTCTAAAAGGTTGAATGGCGTTTGTATTTTATACCTTATTTATTATAATAACTGAATATATTCGGTCTCAACTTCCACCGTTGCAGCCATAAAGCCGGGCAATTCCACCAACAGGCGTTTGACTTTCGATCCGCGTATGGAAATAAGATTTCCTTCATACCCATTCAAATTCCCACCAATGATTCGTATCCTACTTCGGCACATATCCGGAGTTATTTCATCAAGACGATAATAACGAGGCGATTCGGACGATTCTATAGCATATATGAAACGTTCCATATCTTTCTCACGGACAGTCATGGGTTTTCCACCTGCATTGCGAAGGAAGCGGTACTGAAAAGTGGGAATCCGTTCTACTATTGGATCGATAACTTTACGAGAATCGTGTACAAATATGAGATCGTGAATATAAGGTACCCGTTTGCGTTTATGTTGTCCGTTACGAATGGTAATCTTCCAAACCATAGGTGTAAAATATTCAACTCCTAACTTTTCCAAAAGCACATACGCAGGACATTTGGCATTGCTACGGGTTAAATCGCGCATAACAAACCATTGTTTGCATTCTCCATCGGGAAGAATATTTACCAATGTATCGGTTGCCATATTTTTACACGGGAAAGACTTATTTTTAGCATATCGCCACAATCTCTAATCCTGCAAGCTAACAAATTCCATTGATACACAAGCAGTTATTAATATGATATTAAAAAGTAACGAATGCTTTTCAATCATCTATAATTTTTTCCTCTCTGTAACTTATTTTTATACATTGAGATGTGACAAAGGTAAATTAATAATCTGAAAAAAGAAAACTTTTGTGTTAAAATATTATCTTTAATATTTAATTATATCTTGAGGTTTTATCCATAAATTCTATAAATTTTCATAAAACTTTTTATCATGACAGTTCGCATAATATGCTTCATATCTTTATTCCAGATGCGATTTTTCGCATTTCAAATGGAATGTTCATCTTCTTTATATATAAATTTAAGAACTTGATATACAAAAAGATACAAATACTTTAAGATAAG
>DXCG01000077.1 GCA_019116145.1 Candidatus Phocaeicola gallistercoris | reverse complement strand
ATAATGTTTGGTGGCTAACCGACCTTTAAGGGGAGGTTAAGCCGCTTGTTAGCAACTTCTTTTCGTTTTATAGATTATTTCAGAATATCCATTTGGAAATGATTTGGTAATACTTTCTAAAGCCCCATCGTCTTGATATTGGAATATATGAATTAAATCATTACCACTATTACCTTCAATATCATATTGTTTGACTTCAATATGTGTCAAAGCATTTTCTTTATAGATATAATTCTCTTCACGGCAACCATACCTACCACATAACTGTGACCGTTTCAGCTTTCCGTCTTCAAAAAAGTAATGGCATACATTCATCAAATGTTTTCCATTATCGTATAGAATACTTTTCACAAGATTGTCTGTATAATACAGAAAGGTGTGATAAAACTGATTTTCAATAGAACAACCAACCTTAACTTCTACGATTTGATTTTGGTTATTAAATCCGTAGATACAAAGATTTTTGGTGCTTTTTATTGTATCAGGACGCTTTACAGGTTTTCCTTGTTTGCAACCATTACGCTGATAGGAATATGGAGTAAGTTCATAAAACTCGCCCTTATACAACTCAGTCCTGACAACATCGTCTTCTATTTGTTGCCTTATGGTTTCAAAGTCATTTTTCAATGCTTCAAATTCAGTTCTTATAGTTTCTCCAATCATTTCCATCTTTTTGGGGTTGCTAATGTTTGGCAGCGTTCCGCTTTAAGCGGTAGAGCTGTTTGTTAGTAGCTAATTTATTTTAGTGAAACTCCTCCCATAGTCCTCTATATACATCCAGCAGTTTCCCTGTCTGGCTATCATACAATCTTCCTGTCATGTTACAGCCATCATTCGAGTCAATGGTATCTTTTATATCCACATACCATCCCCATCTTTTATGTAGTATTGAATCCTTATCCCAATAGTCTTTACCGTAATAATATATGGATATATTATGGAACAAATCTATATTTTCCTTTCTCAGTTTCTCTATCAACTGATGTATGGAATAGTTAGGATACACATAACCTTCATCGGACGAGCCGCATATATAATAATCATATACCTTTCCTTCCTTATCATAAAACGCCCAATAAGATGATATATCTTCCCAGTTATAATATCTCTGATGCCAGTCAAGAATTTTACCATCATCACCATCGTATGTTATAAAGTCTATTACAGGAGTATTAGCATACTTTATTATATAGACATAATCATATTTATAGTCTCTCTGTATGTTATGGTGTTCTCCATTAGAGTATATTGTATCTACTTCAAAACCATTTCCATATTTCTGAAAAAACAATGTATCAAAAACTCTTGGAGGAAAATCTAAGTTACTTAGGCTATCACATATATGTCTATACTCCCTTTCCTGTCGGCTGATACAGCTTACAGAAAAGAGACAGAACAATGAAACAGTTATTATTATAACTTTCATTATTAGTCTTGTACATCTTTTTGAGTTCAATTTCATTCCTTATGCTACTAATGTTCGGCAGATAAACCGCCTTACCTTAAAAGTTTCATCTGTTTGTTAGCAACCTATAAAGCCGTCATAGTAGCTTCACAAAATCCTCTAAATCTGGATAATACCATTTCACTTCTTTTAATACTACCCAAATCTACTGTTATCTTCCCAAGTTTGGGAAGATTTTCTGGTGTCACATCATCCAATGCATCCATAGGTAATTTCAATACTAACTCTTTTAATCCCATGTGGTGTATTGGAAACTTTTTTAAGCGTTTCATGTTTACAAGCCAAAGTCTTTTTAACGTTGAAATACTGCTCAAATCAGGTAATTCTTCAATTTGGCTTAACCCAGTAAGACAAATACAATTCAGTTTCTTAAGGCCAAATAAAAAATCTAATTCTTTTATCTTGGGAGAATCGATTATGTCAATTTCTTTCAGGTTTGGCATCACATGGTCCAAATTACTTCCGTCTTTAAAGCGATAACAAATAAATTTTTCCAGGTTAGGTAAGCAAGACAACATATTCGAATCCAATCCTACGACTTTCAATCGCTTCAAAACACTCAATTTATTCAATCCCGGGTATTGATATTTCGTTATTGGAATGGGACGCATATCGAGTTCTTCCAAATTCTCTAATGAAGCAAGTTCATCGATACACAGTTTATTATCATATAGCTGATCGATAACAACATTTCTCAAGTTTTTGAAAATAGAAATACCTTTGATTGTTTTCAACATTTCACCATAGTTGTATGATTCAAACCCTATCACATTATTGCTAATACATTCAAATTTAGATAATTCTATCAAATTATTATCATTTGACCATATTACCAATGTGACTTCTGTCGTCTCATTGATTATTGCATCTTTAAGAAGTTGTAACTTCATTAAATCTGGCTGTTCATCTATAATCAATCGCACCTTATTATCTTCATTCTTTAGTCCAATAATCTGTTCTTCCGAATATTGATTTAATTTTTTTATGTTCATATAATAAGTTGTATTTATAAGGTTGCTAATGTTATGCTATCAGCCGATTTGGCTGTTATTTCTCCTAAGTATCATTTATCTCTTTCTTTAGGTCCGTTAGCAAACAGCTTCAACCCGAAGTCCTTTTCTTTTTGAGCTAACTCTTTCGGTTGTCCCCAGGGATTGACGATGAGATACCAAGCTCGAAAAGTGCGCTTCTTTGGATCTGTTTCCTGCTGGTAGAGTTGATAGCTCGCCTCATCCTCCTGCGTCCACTGTCCTTTCTGCCGCTTGGCCTGCACAAAGGGTTCCACCACCTGGTCCAGTTCCTCTTTGGTACGGCTTGAGGCCCAAGCATGATCCACATCCTTGGCATGGGACTGGTAGAACAGCAACTTTCCGGTATGGGTCTTCGCCTTGCACTCCGGCGTTCCGCGTAATTCTACCAGACGGCGGTACTCATCCATCTGCTCCGCCGTTCCGTACCGTTCCACCATCTGCTCCCGCACATAGATGAACCAGCTGTAGTCCTCCGCCTCGGTGAAGGGGGCGCAGACCGGCTGTAATGCCTCCACGGGGTCTGCCTCGAAGCGGTCGATGAAATCGAGGTAGTTGGCTTTGACCAGGGGCAGGAAGGTGTCCAGCAGCCCGGTATCCAGCCGCAGGTCCTCTGTCAACATCCGAAAGAATGAACCACCTGTTGTCGGTTCTATTTTGAAAGAATAGAGGTAGTCATCTGCCTGCTTTATGATACAGGTGAAGCCCACCTCCACATTTCCATGGCCGATTTCGTAGTCTATGTAGTTGTAGTGGCTCCGGTCAAACCAGATCTGATAGGTCAGCCCGTTTTTCGTTTTCTTTTTGAAGTCGCCTTTTTTCAGCCGCTTCCAGCCCTTTTCCTCCAGGCCCAGGCCGTTCCACAGGTAGTCCAGAAGCTCCTGAAATATATCTGCCGGGCGTTTTTGCTCTTTTGAAGTCATAATATTAAACTTTCAAATCATACAAATAAAAACAGCAAAGTATCATATCTATTCCTCTTCCGTCAACAGGTCATCCAACGGGCTTTTGATATTGCTTTTGAATGTATCAGCTATATGTACATATCTTTCCGTTGTCTTAATGTTGTTATGTCCCATAAGCTCCTTTACAATCTTAATGTCCGTGCCTTGCTCCAGTAGATGCGTGGCAAAGGAATGACGTAACAGGTGAGGATAAATACGTTTTGTTATGCCAGCTTCAAGTGCGGCAGCCTTCAAGCGTTTCGATATGATGCTTTCCGTGAAAGGCTCTCCCGGCCTGCGTTCAAAGAACCAAACTTTCGGTCTGTACAGTCGATTGTATTCTGCCAACTTCTTCATCAATGGTTTGGACAGCAGGGTATAGCGGTCTTTCCTGCCTTTTCCCTGTCGCACCCGGATCATGAAACGTGACTCACTGATGTCTCCGGGTTTCAAATTCAAAAGTTCACTGATTCTCAACCCGGCGGAATAAAGTATGGAAAACACACAGAAGAAGCGCAGGTCTTTCGCTGTCACATCAAGTATCTTTTTTATCTCTTCCTTGCTTAACACGTCGGGCAGTGTCTTTTCCCGTTTTGCACGGTTCACCTTGTAACATCGGCGTTCCTGTCCGAGTACCTTCTCATAATAAAACTTGATGGCATTGATTCTCTGGTTCTGCTGGCAAGAGGATATGTTTTTCTCGTGAATAAGGTAAAGCAGATAGTCATTTATCTCACCGGAAGTGATCGTCCCGATGTCACGACCTTTGAAATGTTGCTGGAAATCCCGGAAATAGGATGTATAAACCCTGACAGTATGTCCGCTATACCGCACCTGCTCCAATTTCTCCAGATAACCTTCCGGAAGAGGCGGACGACTGTCTTCCTGTTTCCTGGGACCCAGTTCCCTGATGGAGGAATAGTCGATAAAAGCCATCTTTACATAACGGTCAAAGAACTCCGCAAGCACAAAGTGCTCTTCCGGCAAATAGGCTTTGCCGCCCACAAGTTGAATGCCTTCCTCTTTAGACAAAGGTATCCGCAGGCTGTCATCATCAAAGGCTGCCTCAATAAACTTCCTGCCATACCTGACGGTCGGCGTAAGTTTGATTCTGGGCTTGTTCTGGTATATGTCCATATCAATTCTTTTTTAATTACTGTTTTGGACAATGTTTCCTCTATTAAATAGAGTTACGCAAGATAGGTATTTTTCCCTGATTTTTTGGTACTTTTGTCTGTTAATAAACGATAAACGCAAATCTCGCCTGGGACTTTACAGGCAAAGATGCGCCTCCGTTCAATAGACGTGCACATACTGTACTTTCCCGTCAAGCAGTTCCACACAGCGGTCGTCGGAAAAGCGCAAAGTCTCCAGAGTCCGGCCTTCCTTTTTGACTTCCGATTTGTGGTATGGCTCACCCCATGCGGAGATGACCATTTCCCTCGTCATGCCGGTATCGACCTTGCGGAAGGCAATCAGCTTCCCGTATTTCTTGCCGTACCGTTTTTCCAGCTGGCCGATACGTGCCGTGCTTACAAACTCGTACACCTCGTCACCGCCTATAGGAAATGCTTCCACTCGTACACCGTCAGCACCTTCCATCAGCAGAAACGCCCCGTCACTGTTCATCTTCAGTCCGACGTCCACACAACGGTACTCCACACCTTCAGCCGGGGTGATGACCTGACCGTCCTCGGTCTCCACGGCCTTGGCAAGCGACAGGAATGTCTGCCCGACAAATCGTTTCAGTTTCTCATAATACCCTAAACAGGTCATGCTCAGCGGATACTTGAATGGGTTATAATACATCTCTTCGCCGCTTTCTTTCTCACGAAGCAGCAGGCAGCATCCTGCCGACAGGTAGTCTGTCTTGGTCCAGACCTTCACTACCTCGTAGTATTTTCCGACCACCTCTTTAGCGGGGGTCGAACTGATATTGACCGCCTTGTACACCGTCCGGTCATCCCCGGCAAGGAAGTTGGACGTGTAGAAGGCATCCCAGTAGCCGTCCCTGTCATTTCTCGCCCCGTGCATGTACAGGGTCTGTCCCGGAAGGGAAGCGAAGCTCCGCTTCTCCACGTTCGTCAGGCTGTCATAGGGAAGGGCATTTGTCACCGTGTACTCTTTTAGTCCATCGCTCTTGGGAACGATGTTAAGCTGTGCCTGGGCATACATCGCCGTACACAGGAAGAAGGTCATAATTGGAATTGTTTTCATACTCAATCTCTTTTTT
>DXCG01000076.1 GCA_019116145.1 Candidatus Phocaeicola gallistercoris | reverse complement strand
GAATATAGATAATGTAGTTCCAGATCGTTTGAAAGAAGATACCGTGACGTATAAAAAGTTATTGGCTGGTGTATTGGTTTCTTTACAAGAACAAGTCTTTAAATATTTGGAGTTGTTGGATAGCGGGCATTATACGCATAGTCAATTAGAGACTATTATTCGATTTGTACAGCAGCAGTTGCATTGTAGAAGAGAAGATATTAAGAATTTGGAAGATGCTGATTTGGTAATTTATCTTCGTAAGAAACTAAATCGTCCGATGCGTGTTTGTGGTATGGTTAAGAATGTGGGAGAGCCGGGAGGTGGTCCTTTCTTAGCTTATAATTCAGATGGTACTGTTTCATTGCAAATATTGGAAAGTTCGCAAATTGATATGAGTGATTCTGAGATGAAATGCATGTTTGAAAAAGGTACTCATTTTAATCCAGTCGATTTAGTTTGTGCTGTACGTGATTATAAAGGAAATAAATTTAATTTGTTGGCTTATGTAGATAAGAACACTGGATTCATTTCGCATAAATCGAAAAACGGTAGGGATTTGAAAGCATTAGAACTTCCGGGATTATGGAATGGATCGATGAGCGATTGGAATACCATATTTGTAGAAGTTCCATTAAGCACATTTAATCCAGTTAAGACGGTAAATGATTTGTTACGTGAGCAGCATCAATAGTTATTATATTATAAAATGGCAAAAAAGAGGCTGAAAGTCTAAAACTTCAGCCTCTTTTTTGTTTCATAATAATCCTTTACTTGAAGGTATTTCGTAGTGATAAATATCGCGTCTCACAGCCATTTTTATGCTGCGAGCCAAAGCCTTAAATATTCCTTCTATTTTATGGTGCTCGTTTTCCCCTTCTGCTTTTATACTTAAATTCATGTGGGCTGCATCACTTAATGATTTGAAGAAATGGAAAAACATTTCAGTAGGCATATCACCTATTTTTTCACGTTTAAATTTAGCATCCCAGTTAAGCCATGAACGACCGCCAAAATCGAGTGCTACTTGGCATAAGCAATCATCCATGGGTAAGCAATAACCATATCTTTCTATTCCTCGTTTATTCCCTAAAGCTTGATACAGACATTCACCTAAAGCAATAGCAGTGTCTTCTATTGTATGATGTTCGTCTACATTGAGATCACCTTGAGTATGAATAGTCAGGTCGAGATTTCCATGCTTTCCTATCTGTTCAAGCATGTGATCGAAAAATCCCAATCCTGTCTGAATGGAGGTTTCTCCTTTCCCATCAAGATTTATTTTAATATAAATATCCGTTTCTTTTGTAGTACGTTTTACTTCAGCAATTCTTTCTCCTGCAAATAAAAATTCAGCGATACGATCCCAGTCGGTTGTTGCAAGTAAGCAACATTTTTCCAATTTGGTTCCCTTTACTTGTGAGTTATCCGGCTGTAATAAGATGGCTTTACAACCTAAATTGCATGCCAGTTCTACATCTGTAATACGATCTCCTATTACATAACTATTGGTCATATCATATTGTTCATTATTCAGGTATTGAGTGAGCATACCTGTGCGTGGCTTGCGTGTCGGTGCATTTTCTTCGGGCATACTCCGATCAATGCAAACATTATCGAAGACGATTCCTTCGTTTTCAAAAGTTTTCATGATCAGATTATGTACCGGGAAAAAAGTATTTTCCGGGAAAGACTCTGTTCCCAGTCCATCTTGATTGCTGACCATGACAAATTCAAAATCGAGTTTTTGTCGGATGAAAAAAAGATTATGAAAAACTTTCGGATAAAATTCCAGTTTCTCAAAAGCATCAAGCTGATAGTCGGTGGGTGGTTCTATGACTAGTGTACCATCTCGGTCTATAAACAAAACTTTTTTTTTCATTTAGCGATAAGATTTTAATGCCTCCAGCAATGCATCATTTTCCGGTCGTGTTCCGATTGTTATGCGAAGGCAATTTTTACAAAGTGTAATGTTGTTTCGGCTACGTACGATGATGCCTTTATCAACAAGATAATCGTAGATACGTTTGGCATCTGTTACATTTGTAAGAAAGAAGTTGGCATCTGTAGGATATACGTGTAAGCAGCAAGACAATTTTTTGAATTCTTTTACCATTCGTGTCCGTTCTTCCAAAAGCGTTTGTATCCACTGTTTTACTTCGTGGTATTTATGTGTCATTTGAATGGCTTCTTGTTGAGTGAGTCGATTGATATTATACGGATATTTTATTTTATTGAATATCCCGATGACTTCCGGGTTGGAGAATGCCATTCCTAAGCGAATGGCTGCACATCCCCATGCTTTGGAAAAAGTTTGTAAGACAACCAGATTAGGATATTCGTGAAGGCATGTGAGGAAAGATTTTTGATCGGAGAAATCGATATAAGCCTCGTCAACGATTACGATGCCTTGAAAGGTTTGTAATAAGTTGATGATTTCTTGGCAGTTTAAGTTATTTCCTGTCGGATTGTTGGGTGAGCACAGAAATATTAATTTCGTATTCTCATCAGCTTCTTTCAGTAAATCGTTTGCCTTAAACTGAAAATCCTTGTCCAATATTACCGTTCGATAAGCAATATCGTTGATGTCGGCACATACTTTATACATTCCGTACGTAGGTTCGATGGCAACAACATTGTCGATACCCGGTTTGCAAAAAGCACGAAAAGCAATATCAATGGCTTCATCGCTTCCATTTCCAAGGAAAATTTGTTCCGGTTGTACATTTTTTATATTGGCAATTGTATCTTTAAGTTCCTTTTGCAATGGGTCAGGATAGCGGTTGTTGGGAGTGTTATAAGGATTTTCATTTGCATCTAAAAAGATAGATGCATCCTTCCCGCTGTATTCATTGCGTGCAGAAGAATATGGTTTTAATTCCCATATATTGGATCGTACTAATTCTTTCAGTGGTTTCATAAGAATTTTACTTGTTAAAGAGATTATTTAAGCGTACAGTTACTGCATTTTTATGTGCGTCTAAGTGTTCGTTGGCTGCCATAATCTGTATGGTTGGTCCTAAATTTGCAATACCTTCCGGAGTAATTTCCTGAAAGGTTATTTTACGGATAAAACTATCGAGGCTGACACCACTATATGCTTTTGCATATCCATTGGTAGGAAGTGTGTGATTTGTTCCCGAAGCGTAATCGCCTGCACTCTCAGGAGTGTAAGAACCTAAGAAAACAGAACCTGCATTGATAATTTGTTCTGCTATGTTTATATATTGGTCGGTCTCGATAATTAAATGTTCAGGCGCATATTCGTTTACCATATCAATAGCTTCTTGCATGTTTTTTACCAAGATTAATTTGCTGGCAGCGAGCGATTGTTTGATGAGTTCTATGCGGGAACGTTGAATTAGTTGGCGTGTAACTTCAGTTTCTGTTTCGGCAAGTAGTTTTTCCGATGTTGTAATGAGTATGACTTGACTGTCTTTTCCATGTTCGGCTTGCGATAATAAATCGGATGCAACAAAGACCGGATTGGCTGTTTCATCGGCTAAAACGGCTACTTCCGAAGGACCAGCAGGCATATCGATAGCAACATTGCGTAGTGAAACCAATTGTTTGGCAGCTGTAACATATTGGTTGCCCGGACCAAATATTTTATAAACCTTAGGTACGCTCTTTGTACCGTATGCCATAGCTCCAATAGCTTGTGCACCTCCTGCCTTGATAATTTTCTTTACCCCTGCTATGCGGGCTGCATAGAGTATGGCAGGATGTATTTCACCATTAGGATTAGGAGGAGTACATAATACAATTTCTTTGCATCCTGCGATATGTGCGGGAACTGCAAGCATTAAGACTGTGGAATATAAAGGAGCAGTTCCTCCCGGTACATATAACCCAACTTTTTCAATAGGTACAGCCTTTTGCCAGCAAACAACGCCTTGTGTTGTTTGTGTTTTTTTTCCTTCAAATTTTTGTGCCTCGTGAAAAGTCCGGATGTTGGTCATTGCATGGGCAATAGCCGATTTAAGTTCTTTGCTGATTTTGCATTCAGCTTCATTGAATTCTTTTTCGCTTACAATCAGTGAATCAAGATTTGCTTTATCGAACATCATTTCATATTCAAAAAGTGCTTCATCACCCTTGGTGCGTACTTCGTTGAGTATTTCAGATACTTTGGGAAACAGTATTTCTGTATTTAAAGCCGGACGTTTCAATAATTCTTTCCAATCAGCTTGTTGCGGATAACGGATAATATTCATAAAAATGATATCTTTTTAGTATTCAGAAAAATAAACTTATAAAATCATTTTCTCAATAGGAAGTACCAATATGCCTTGTGCACCAAGAGATTTTAATTTCCCGATGATTTCCCAAAAACGTTTTTGGTCGAGTACCGTGTGTATGCTGCTCCATCCTTCGGTTGCCAATGGCATGACAGTAGGACTTTTTATTCCGGGCAAAGCATTGAGTATTTCGTGCAGTTTGTCGTTTGGGGCATTCATTAAGATATATTTTTTGTCTTCTGCTGCTTTTACTGCTTTGATTCGGAAAAGCAATTCGTTTAATATTTCTTTTTTCTCTTGCGATAATCCGGGGGTTCCTATCAAGACCGCTTCACTTTGCATGACAACTTCTACTTCTTTCAGATTGTTGCTGATAAGCGTAGACCCTGAACTGACAATATCGAAAATTGCATCAGACAGCCCGATTCCCGGAGCAATCTCTACCGAACCTGTAATGACGTGGATATCTGCTTGTATATGATTCTTGTTGAGAAAGTCTTTTAGTATATTGGGATAGGAAGTTGCAATTTTTTTATTTTCGAACCATTCAATTCCATTGTATTCTTCTTCTTTATGTATGGCAAGCGAAAGCCGGCATTTGCTGAATCCTAAATTGTAAATGATTTCAGCATTTTCTTTCCGTTCGGCAAATTCGTTTTCCCCTACAATGCCTAAGTCGGCTACCCCGCTTGCAACACTTTGTGGAATATCGTCGTCGCGGAGGAACAAGACTTCCATCGGAAAATTGCTTGCTTGAGTCAATAAAGTTCGTTTAGAGGTGGATACTTTGATGTCGGCTTCTGTAAGTAAGGCCATTGTATCGTCGAACAATCGACCTTTGGATTGGACTGCAATTCTAAGCATAATTATATGGTTTTAAAAAGTGATTCAAATAGAAAAGGCCTGCCATTTACGGCAAGCCTTTTTGTATATTTTTACACACGCTTCATCAGCCTACCGTAAAGATTACGTCAGGAAATGATGATGAAAATATGTGTTGTTTATATTCATAAAAGTATTTTCTTAATGTCTCGTGACAAAGATAATAAAATAATATGGAATATGCAATGAAATGGCAAGAAAAAATTATTTTTTGTCTTCATCTTTTTCTTCGGTTTCGCATGTATGAAAATGCATTTCTTTGCATGCTTTTTCTTTGGAGAAAGTAAAATAAGAACAAACAGCTTGTGTGCAAAGTTCGTTGGAGCTGTTGTGAAGAGAGGCTTCTATTACAATGATATTTCTTTTTTGTTCGCGTATGGATGCGCGTAGTGTCAACTTTTTATCATCAGTATGAACTGGTTTTAAGTAACGTATTTCCATTTTGGTTGTTACGCCGGCTGTTTGTAGTTTACGCATGATGACCCATCCGCAAATTTCATCGAGCAATGTTGCCTGAATGCCTCCGTGCAGTGTGTTCAGCCAACCTTGAAATCTTTCGTCAGGTTTCCAATAGCTGACAATGTCTTTGCCGTCTTCATAAAATTCCATTTTTAATCCGGATGGATTTTGTGGGGAGCAGCCGAAACAATTATATCCTTCCACATTTTCCCAAGGGTTGATAATTTTTTTCATGGCAAGATTTTTTAGCATTCATAATCGGTACAGGCACGTTCTTTCTTGTAGTCTTTCAATATGGCTGCCGCAGCCAGATGACTGGGGTGGACGGAATACTTTTCCACATCATTGAGGGTGTCGAATTCGCTCTCTAAACAAATGTCCCATTGTTCGTTGGGATTGATGTTAAAGCCTACAAATATTTTCCGAATGAATGGGATTGATGAGGGTAATGCTTCAATGGCTTGTTTGAAGCGACAGGCGATATCTCTTTTTTCTTCTGTCGAAAGAGATTCTTTCAGTTTAAAAAGAACAATATGTTTAACCATGGTTTGATATGTTTTTAATTTTTTTCTTCGAACAAAAATAGTACAAAAGAAAAAATAGTGAACACTTTGTTTTTATTCTTTATTGTTTGTTAGCTATTGGATTGGCAAAGTGCCTTATGTAATGTGCGAATGTGATTGTTCCTTATTTATGTTTTTTGCCTATATTTTTTATTATTTGATTTTTAGTTATTGCTATGTTAATCTGCCAAAATGCAGCGGTTGTTTCATAGATTTTCCGTATGTTTGCATTTAATATATTCAGTCATAATGCAACCATTAGCAGAACGTATGCGTCCAAAATCATTGGACGATTATATAGGACAACAACATTTAGTAGGAGAAGGCTCTGTCTTGCGTCGGATGATTGATACAAAACATGTTTCTTCTTTTATCTTGTGGGGACCTCCGGGGGTAGGAAAAACTACTTTGGCGCAGATCATAGCCAGTAAGTTGGAAGTCCCTTTTTATACATTGAGCGCAGTGACCTCGGGAGTGAAAGACGTGCGCGATGTCATAGATAAAGCGAAGAATAATAGATTCTTTTCTTCACAGAGTCCTATCTTATTTATAGATGAAATACATCGCTTCAGTAAATCTCAGCAAGATTCTTTATTGGGGGCGGTGGAAAAAGGGGTGGTTATATTGATTGGGGCAACAACTGAAAATCCGTCGTTTGAAATAATACGTCCTTTGTTGTCGCGTTGTCAGTTATTTGTATTGAAGTCTCTTGAAAAAGATGATTTGTTGTCGTTGTTGCATCGTGCGATAGAACAAGATGTGTTGCTGAAAGAAAAAAATATAATTTTGCGGGATACAGATGCGATCTTGCGATGTGCCGGTGGAGATGCTCGCAAATTATTAAATATATTAGAATTGGTCGTAGAAGCAGAAGACAATATTCCGGTTGTAATTACAGATGAAAAGGTGGTGGAGCGGATACAGCAAGACCCATTGGCTTACGATAAAGATGGAGAAATGCATTATGATATAATATCTGCTTTTATTAAATCAATCAGAGGAAGTGATCCTGATGGGGCTTTATATTGGTTGGCTCGTATGGTAGAAGGAGGGGAAGACCCTGCTTTTATAGCCAGACGACTTGTTATTTCGGCTGCAGAAGATATTGGTTTGGCAAATCCTAATGCGTTATTATTGGCAAATGCAGCATTTGATGCTGTAATGAAAATAGGATGGCCTGAAGGAAGAATTCCTTTGGCGGAGGTTACTGTTTATTTAGCGGCAAGTCCAAAAAGTAATTCTGCTTACGAAGGGATAAATGCTGCTATGGAAGTTGTTCATAAAACAGGGAATTTGCCTGTCCCTCTTCATTTGCGTAATGCTCCGACTAAATTAATGAAACAATTAGGTTATGGTGATAATTATAAATATGCTCATGATTACAAAGAGCATTTTATTGAACAACAGTTTTTACCCGATGAAGTGAAAACGCAACGTTTGTGGTATGCGCAAGATAACCCTTCTGAGATAAAATTGAAAGAACGTATGATTCATTTATGGGGAGATAAGTTTAAAAACAAGAAACAATGAAGATTGTTGTATTAGATGGTTATACATTGAATCCCGGAGATTTGTCTTGGGATGAATTGAAGGCATTGGGCGATGTCACGATATACGATCGTACCGATTCTGTAAATATCGTTCAAAGGGCTTTGGGCTCAGAAGTCTTGTTGACAAATAAAACCGTTCTTGATAAATCAGTCTTGAATTCTTTACCAGATGTAAAATATATTGGAGTTTTAGCGACAGGGTATAATATAGTCGATTTGGAAATGGCTCGGGAAAAAGATATTGTGGTGACAAATATACCTGCATATAGTACTGTCTCGGTTGCTCAAATGGTTTTTGCCCACATTTTGAATATCACCCAAAGGGTAGCACATTATGCACATGAGGTGCAAAATGGTATGTGGGGTACTCAGCCGGATTTTTGTTATTGGAATACACCATTGGTTGAGCTTGAAGGGAAGCGGATGGGTATTATTGGTTTGGGAAATATCGGAAAGGCTACAGCACGTATAGCTTCCGCTTTTGGTATGCATGTCGTTGTGTATACAAGTAAAAAAGAATCAGAAATTCCGAGAGAATATGAAAAAGTTGAATTGAATGAAATATTTAAGACTTGTGACATTGTAAGTTTACATTGTCCGCTTACAGATACGACGAAGAAGATGGTTAATTCAGAACGATTATCGATGATGAAGCAAGGGGCAATTTTAATTAACACCAGTAGGGGAGATTTGATTGATGAAAGAGCTCTTGAAAGTGCATTATTAAGTGGTCGGTTGTTAGGCGCAGGATTGGATGTGCTTTCTTTAGAGCCTGCTTCGGGGGAAAACCCTTTATTGAGATTGAATAATTGTTTTATCACTCCCCATATAGCATGGGCTACTCGTGAATCTCGCGAACGTTTGATGAAACAAGCTGTTGAAAATCTGAAATCGTGGATTGTCGGGAAAATAATTAACAATGTGTTATAAATATGACGAAAGAAGAACGTATAGAGAAAGCAGTCTCTTTATTTAAAGAGGGCTTTAATTGCTCACAGTCTGTTGTAGCCGCTTATGCCGATTTGTATGGATTTACACGCGAACAAGCGTTACATATTTCCGCTTCTTTTGGTGGAGGAATTGGACGGATGCGTGAAACATGTGGAGCTGCGTGTGGCATGTTTTTATTAGTAGGTTTGAAATGTTGTGCTACAGAAGGTGCTGATAGGAAAAGTAAAGCTGCAAATTATGCTTTAGTACAAGAGTTAGCTGGAGAGTTTAAACGGCAACATGGTACATTGCGTTGTGCCGATTTATTGAAATTGCCTAAAAATACACCTGTTGTTTCTACACCAGAAGCTCGGACGAATGAATATTATGCTAAACGTCCGTGTGCGAAAATGATTGAGAGTGCAGCAAGGATTTTTGGTGATTTGTTGGAAAGGGATGGCGATTTCCCTTCAGAATTGTAAATAGAGAATATACTTGTTGTATTAAAACTCTTATTCTTTTGCGGAAAAGTGTCTGTTTATGTGAAGGAAAAGATGATAGAATTTGGTGGAATTTACCTTGATATTTTCTGCTTTTCTCTTGTCGAATCTCATTTTTGTAGGGCAAGAAGTTAAGAGTAAGACATAAAAAGGTCTGCCTTTGAATAGAAGGCAGACCTTTTTATGTAAGGAAATAGTAGAATCTTTTTTATTGTAAGTTGTTACTACGTTTTTCTTGGATTCTAGCTTTCTTACCGGTAAGTGCGCGTAAATAAAACAATTTAGCACGGCGTACTTTACCAATTTTGTTAACAGTTATACTGTCGATAGACGGAGAATTTAATGGGAAAATACGTTCTACACCTACAGTTCCTGACATTTTACGAACTGTAAAACGTTTATTTTTTCCGTGACCTGAAATTTTGATAACAATACCACGATACGATTGAACGCGCTCTTTGTTACCTTCAACGATACGATATGCTACTGTTACCGTATCACCAGCTTTAAATGAAGGATGCTGCTTACCAGTAGCAAATGCTTCTTCTGCAATTTTAATTAAATCCATTCTTTTTTAAATTAAATTGTTTTATCGTTACCAACGTAACATATCAACTAACTCTTCTTTGACAGCGATTACGCGGAAGCGGTGCAAAGTAAATGATTTTTATATTGATAGCCAAATGTTCTACGAGAATTTTGAAAAAAAGAAGGTAAAAAGAAGAACAACGGAGGGTTTATTTGTGAGAACTTTTGCTTTTTCTTATTTTTGGCTGAATTTATAAATAAAAAGAAATGAAATATTCGGAGAGATGTTTTGTCTTGTTGCTGGTGCTTTGTTTTGCGTCTCTTATTCTTGAGAGTTGTTATTCAGGTTATTCATTGGTGGGTGTAAAAGGTGAAGCTGTGCCTGTAACATCAGTCTACGATGACCATCCTGATGAAAGGGCATTGGCTATTTTATGTCCTTATAAACAGAAAATAGATTCTATTATGTCTCCTGTTATCGGATATTCTTCTGCAACGTTGACGGTAGAACGTCCGGAGTCTTCTTTATCTAATCTTATAGCTGATATCCTTCGTGAGAGTGCTGCCGAAGTGAAAAAAGAGACTATAGATATTGCAGTTATGAACATGGGAGGGATTCGTAATGCGTTGCCGGAAGGTAAAATTACGTATGGTACCATTTATGAGATTGCTCCTTTTGAAAATTCATTGTGCATCCTGACGATGGATGGTGATGTCCTGATAGAATTGTTTTCTCAAATAGCAATGGTGCATGGAGAAGGATTGAGCGGAGCGCAGTTGACTATTACTGAAGATGGGCGTTTGTGTAATGCTACAATCGGGGGCTGTCCTATAAAATCTGAAAAAACTTATACGGTAGCAACAATTGATTATTTGGCTGAAGGAAACGATCGGATGACAGCTTTCCGCAAAGCAAAATCAAAAGAATATTTCAAAGAATTGCTGTTGCGTGACTTATTATTGAGGTATGTGATGAAATGCAATGAGGAGAGCAGAGCTGTAAAAGCAGGAAAAGAGGGAAGAATACAAATAAAAGACAATAGTTTGTAATGTGGCTATAAAGAAAAAGTTTATGAGAAAGATATATTTTTTTATCATTGCGTGCTTGTTGACCGAAACATTTTCAGCTCAAAGTGTTAGGGAATTATGTGTTTTGCATACAAATGATACGCATAGTCGGATAGAACCATTTGCTCTTTATTATCCTGATACGTTGATGGCTGGTAAGGGAGGCTTTGTTCGTCGCGTCACGTTTATAAAGCAAGAACGGAAAAAATGCAAGGATTTACTTTTATTCGATTGTGGCGATTTTTCTCAAGGAAGTCCTTATTATAATTTGTTTAAAGGAGAAACGGAAGTCAAATTGATGAATGAAATGGGGTATGATGCAGGAACCATAGGTAATCATGAATTTGATTTTGGACTGGAAAATATGGCACGCTTGTTTAAATTGGCTCATTTCCCTATTGTATGTGCCAATTATGATGTAAAAGGTACCGTCTTGGAAGGTGTGGTAAAAGAATTTGTTATATTTAAACGCAATGGATTGAAGATCGGAGTTTTTGGATTGGGGGCTCAACTTGACGGATTGGTTTCAAAAGAAAATTATGGGAATGTTAAGTTCGAGGAACCCGTGTCGGAAGCTCAACGCATCACCGATTTGTTGCGGAAAGAAAAGAAATGTGATGTCGTAATTTGCTTGTCTCATTTGGGGTGGGAAGGAGAACCGTATTCTGATGTTCGTTTAATACAAGAAACCCGTGGTATTGATGTAGTGTTAGGTGGACATTCTCATTCGTTGTTCAGCGGACCAAAGTTTTATAGAAATTTAGATGGAATGGAAGTTCCTTTGCAACAGATGGGAAAGAACGGGGCTTTTGTTGGAAAGCTGATATTATCTTTCCAAAAAGGTGATGACAAATAGTTAAAGATGTAAAGGTAAAAGGAATGATTTATGATGAGGCGTATAAGTGTTTTTATTATTAGCTGGTGTTTTATTATTTTGTGTGTACAGGCACAACCCGAAGGCTGGTTGCTGCAAAATTATTCAGGCGATACAGTTGCATGCAATAAATGGGTGAATGAACAACTGACAGGTATGACATTGAAACAGAAAATAGGACAATTGTTTATTCATACAGTAGCGCCTATTGTTCATCAAAAAAATAAAGAACAACTTCGTAATGTGATAGAAGAATATGGGATAGGAGGTTTGCTTTTTTCCGGCGGAGAGCTTAAAAAGCAAGTCGAATTGACAAACTTTGCTCAACAGATAACCGAGATTCCGTTAATGATAACATTTGACGGGGAATGGGGATTAGCCATGCGCTTGAAAAAAATGCCGGCATTTCCTAAAAATCGTGTTTTAGGATGTATTCAAAATGATACATTAATCTATCAGTATGGGAAAGAAGTAGCGAGGCAACTTCGTGAAATTGGCGTACATGTTAATTTTGCTCCTGTTGCCGATATTGATAATAATCCGGATAATCCGGTTATAAATGTACGTTCTTTTGGTAGTAATCCTGATGAAGTGGCACGTAAAGTGGTAGCGTATGCTCATGGACTTGAAGATGGAGGCATAATGGCTGTGTGTAAGCATTTTCCTGGTCATGGCGATACCAATGTTGATTCACATCATTTTACTCCGGTATTGCGTTTCGATAGGGCTCGTTTAGATAGTATTGAACTCTATCCGTTTAAACGTGCCATAGAAGAGGGGGTTGACGGAATAATGGTAGGACATTTGCGTGTCCCTTCTATAAACGATGAACCAGCTTCTATATCAAGGCCGATAATTACTGGCATATTACGGAGAGATTTAGGTTTCTCCGGTTTGGTCTTTACCGATGCTTTAGAAATGAAAGGCATTTCACAAAATTCGGATATTTGCACAAAAGCATTGTTGGCTGGAAATGATATGTTGCTTGTTCCTCGTAACCTGAAACGGGAAATGGGAAATGTGCTTAATGCCGTTAAAAAAGGTTTGCTAACAGAACAACTCATTACTGAAAAATGTAGAAAAGTTCTTCAATATAAATATATATTGGGTTTGAATAAACCTCAATTAATAGCAGATGAGACAGAAGAACGTATTGTGACGGGAGAAACTACTGCGTTGATAACAAAGTTGGAAAAGGCAGCTGTAACTGTAGTGAAAGATTCTATTGAGATGCTTCCTCTTGACTTGTCTCTTTCTGGAAATGTTTTGTTAAGCATTTCTCCTTCTTTGGCGGAGTCGTATCCTTTTTATAAATCTTTAAAAGAATCAACATCTTTAAGTTGGGTGCATGCAAACAAGGATTCGTTGCAACAGATACGGGAGCGTCTTCGTGCTGCCCAACAAATTGTTGTTGCAGTTTATCAAGATAAGATTGATACTTTTATTCCATTGATACAAGAGGTGGCAAAAGATAAACCATTAGCTGTTGTTTGTTTTACTTCACAGCAAATAGCCGAAAAAATGTCAGATGCATTGAGTCAGGTTTCTACTGTTATATTGGCACATACAAAGAATGATGAGGTACAACGTCATGTGGCTTATGGGATGACAGGTAAGGCAATTTTAGATGGTCGTCTGTCGGTTGCTATTGAAGGTGTGGCAGATGCTGGAAGTGGTGTTACAATCGATCCGGATCGTCCGCGTTCATTTTTCCCGGAAGATTTTGGGATGGATTCATTAATTTTAAATCGGATAGATTCTATTGCAATGGAAGGAATTGCGGAAGGAGCTTATCCGGGTTGCCATGTATTGGTATTGAAAGAAGGGTATCCTGTTTATAATAAATGTTTTGGGACTTATACTTATGAGAAAAAGCAACGTGTGCGAGAAAATAGTATGTACGATTTGGCTTCTTTGACTAAAGTAACAGCAACATTGTTGGGTATAATGAAATTGTATGATGAAGGGAAGTTAGGACTCACAGACAAGATAGGTCAATACCTTTCTATATTAAAAGGGACTGATAAAGAGCAGATTACTATTCAAGAGCTTCTTTATCATGAATCGGGGTTGCCTGCTTATTTGCCTTTTTATAAGGAAACTATCGATATGGAGACTTGTAAAGGAGGGTTGTTCAGTAGGGTAAAAGATAAAAATCATCAGTTTCAAATAGGAGCGGAATTGTTTGCTTGTACCGATTTTTCCTATAAAAAAGAGTGGGTTTCAGATACGCTTTCAGAACGATATGGTCTGCAAATAGCTGATAGATTGTTTGTGCGGGATGATTTTCCTGATGAAATGCTGAAACAAATTGCAGAAGTTTCACGTAAAGACCGTGATTACCGATACAGTTGTTTGAATTTTGTTTTGTTGAAAGAAATAGTAGAATCGGTAGCAGGAGTTCCTATGGACGAATATTTGGATAGTGTTTTTTACCGTCCGATGGGGTTGATCCATACATCTTATAACCCATTGACCCGTTTCGAGCGGGAAGATATTGTTCCTACAGTGGAAGAGGATTTTTTACGGGGACCTTTGCAAGGTTATGTTCACGATGAGATAGCAGCATTTATGGGAGGTGTTTCGGGAAATGCCGGACTATTTTCAAATGCACGTGATGTGGCTGTAATTTTCCAAATGTTACTTGATAGAGGCGTTTGCGGAGACCGAAGATATTTAAGTCGTGCAACTTGTGATTTGTTTCTTGGAATGAAATCGAAGAACAGTTGGCGAGGATTAGGATTCGATAAGCCTAATGTAGAAAATATAGAAATCAGTTCGTGTGCACCAGAAGCCCCGGTCTCTGTGTTTGGACATACAGGATTTACCGGGACATGTGCATGGGGAGACCCGGATAATGACATCGTATATGTATTTTTAAGTAATCGCATCTATCCACAGGTTTATGGAAGGGATAAATTAATGCGTTTGGATATTCGGACTCGAATCCAACAAGTGATATATCAGTCACTTGGCGAATGATCTATTTAGAATTGGTACAAATTAAGAAAAATTGTAAAGTCTATGTTACAATTAATAGAGAAAAAACATACCTTTGCTGCATCAATTAGTACTAATAACAATTTAATATTTTACAACAATGGCTTACGTAATTAATGACGACTGTATCGCTTGCGGTACTTGTATCGATGAATGCCCGGTAGGTGCAATATCAGAAGGCGACAAATATTCTATTAATCCGGACATGTGTACTGAGTGTGGAACTTGTGCAGATGTATGTCCTTCTGAAGCAATTCATTTAGGATAAGCGAGAAGTCGTTTAAGCGAAAATGTTTTTTATGATGGGCTGCCTCAAAAAAGGCAGCCCATTTTTTGTTTTTTCTATGAAAATATGTTCAAACATGGACTACTCATGTCGTGAAAGTAGTGAACTAAAAGTATAGAAGAAAAATGAAATGGAAAATTCATAAAGGGAATGGAGTAAAAGTGGAAATGTCTTCAATTTTTAAAAACTGTATTTTTTATTTGGCTCTGCGACCGACTTTGCGTATATTTGTCTTGATAAAGTAAAAAAATTTTTTGAGGAATGATATTAATTGAACTGATAAATCCGTAAAACTATGAGGTTAATTATTGAGCAAGATTACGATGCACTTTCTTTGTGGGCAGCAAATTATGTAGCAAAGAAAATCAACGAAGCGAATCCTTCTGTCAGTAAACCGTTTGTGTTGGGGCTTCCTACCGGTTCTTCTCCTTTAGGTATGTATAGGAATCTGATAGAATTGAATAAAAAAGGAGTTGTATCGTTTAAACACGTTGTAACGTTCAACATGGATGAGTATGTGGGTATTTCGGAATCACATCCGGAAAGTTACCATTCGTTTATGTACACAAATTTTTTCAACCATATTGATATTGAAAAAAGCAATATTCATATTTTAAACGGGAATGCTTCCGATTTGATGGCAGAATGCGTTGCTTATGAAGCACAGATTGCACAATATGGAGGTATCGATTTGTTTGTAGGAGGAATAGGTCCCGATGGGCATATAGCATTCAATGAACCCGGATCGTCTTTGTCGTCACGTACACGTGTTAAGACATTGACTACCGATACGATTATCGCCAATTCCAGATTTTTTGAAAACGATATTAATAAAGTTCCCAAAACAGCATTAACTGTAGGAGTAGGAACGGTGATGGATGCGAAAGAGGTATTGATTCTTTGTAATGGTCATGCTAAGGCACGTGCGTTGATGCATGCTGTCGAAGGAAGTGTGACGCAGATGTGGACTATTAGTGCATTACAAATGCATCCACATGGGATAATTGTTTGTGATGAGGCGGCGACAGACGAATTGAAAGTGGGTACTTATAAGTATTTTAAAGATATAGAAAAGCAAAATTTATAGTGGGAGGGGAAAGAATGCGTACAAATTTGAGCTCCCAAATTTCATTAGATAGAGTGTCGCCTAAGTATTATAAACCTGAAAACACAATAGAGCGTTCTGTCTTAACCCGTTTTGAAAAAATTCCTACCTGTATTTATGAAACAGTGGAGGAAGGGGTGAAAAATATTGCCGACGAGATAATTCGGAAAATCCGTGAACGTCGGTCTGACGGGAAATTCTGTACCATAGCTTTGGGAACGGGTACCTCTTTACGCCCGCTTTTTACAGAATTGGTTCGTAGACATAAAGAAGATGGCATTAGCTTTCGCAATGTGGTAATCTTTAATATGTTCGAATATTATCCGTTGTCTGAACCCAATAGCGGAAGTTTTAATCAGTTGAAAGAACTTTTTGTCAGTCGGGTAGATATTGATGCACAAAATGTTTTTACTTTGGAAGGAACTATTTCGCAAGAAGCTATTATTGAGCATTGTCATTTGTACGAGCAGAGAATATTGACTTTTGGAGGTATTGATATGGCTGTGATGGGAATAGGAAGAGAAGGGAATATCGCAATGAACGAGCCGGGTTCTACAACAACTTCTTCTACCCGGTTGATTCTGATCGATGCGACTTCGCGCTCAGAAGCGGCTCGCAATTTAGGTGTCGATAATCTGCCTCCATGTTCTATTACGATGGGTATCAGTACAATCTTATCGGCTCGTAAAATCTTTTTATTGGCATGGGGTGAGGATAAATCTGATATTATTAAACAAACTGTAGAAGATAAAATGTCTGATGCATTGCCGGCTTCTTATTTACAAATGCATCAGAATGCAACTGTTTGCATCGATTTGTCTACGGCATCGCATCTGACGCGAATACAACGTCCGTGGTTGGTTACAAGTTGTGAATGGAATGATAAATTGATTCGGAGTGCGATAGTGTGGCTTTGCTTATTGACCAAAAAACCTATTTTGAAGCTGACAAACAAAGATTATAATGAAAATGGTTTGAGTGAATTGCTTGCACTTTACGGCTCGGCATATAATGTTAATATTAAGATATTCAACGATTTGCAGCATACCATAACCGGATGGCCGGGGGGAAAACCGAATGCAGATGATACATATCGCCCGGAACGTGCAGTTCCTTATCCGAAACGTGTGATTGTGTTTTCTCCTCATCCGGATGATGATGTTATTTCCATGGGTGGCACAATTAGGCGTTTGGTTCAGCAAGGACATGAAGTGCATATTGCATACGAAACATCGGGGAATATAGCTGTAGGTGATGAAGAAGTTGTTCGTTTCATGCATTTTATTAATGGTTTTAATCAACTTTTCGATGAGAATAAGAATGAAACGATTCGTACGAAATATGCGGAAATTAAAGATTTTTTGAAACAAAAGAAAGAAGGCGATATTGATACGGAGGATATTTTGACTATAAAAGGATTGATTCGTCGTGGTGAAGCTCGTACGGCTTGTACATATAATCAGATACCCTTGGAGCGTGTCCATTTTTTAGACCTTCCTTTTTATGAAACAGGAAGAATAGAAAAGAAACCGCTAACAGAAAATGATGTAAATGTTGTTATTCGTCTTTTGCAAAGTGTAAAACCTCATCAGATATATGTGGCTGGCGATTTGGCAGACCCTCATGGTACGCACCGTGTGTGTACTGATGCTGTATTGGCTGCTGTCGATGAAGAAAAACAGGCAGGGGCAGAGTGGTTGAAAGATTGTCGTATTTGGATGTATCGTGGCGCATGGGCTGAGTGGGAGATAGAGAATATAGAAATGGCAGTTCCCTTAAGTCCGGAAGAGCTGCGTGCAAAACGGAATTCTATATTGAAACATCAGTCTCAAATGGAAAGTGCTCCTTTTCTTGGCAATGACGAACGTTTATTCTGGCAACGAAGTGAAGACCGTAACCGTACAACTGCATCGTTGTACGATCGTTTAGGGCTGGCTTGTTACGAAGCAATGGAGGCTTTTGTAGAATATAAGCCACTATAAGGATATTGTATGAAAAAGAGAGGCGGTAATCAAGTTATTCTGGTTACTGCCTCTCTTATGTTTTAAGATTATTTGTTTTGCAAAGATTCTTGTATATGAGTAATAATTTCCGGATTGGGCAAGTTTTGTGTTTGAGTAAATAATAGAGAAAAGTTTTCTGCCATAATTTCTTCCGGATTGATGATGTATTTAGTGTTCTCTCCAACTTTGTCGAAAAAATCGATAGCCATGTCTATGGAGTAGATGATGGTTTTTCCTCCATCTTGGATGGGGATGAGCTTTTCGTTCAGAGGTATTAAACCAATATTTAAATAATCGAACAACTCGCCACCTTGATAAGTTTTGTTGGTATAAAGTATCATGGTACAATTTTGTGCTTTCCCGTTGATGGTAAAAGTTGCATAGCTGTCATAGCGACTGATATCTGGGTTTGATATTCGTTTTTCCATAACATCAATAGGGAAACGTATTTCTTTGTCTGCTACGGTAAATCCGATGATTTTATATAATTCTTTTTTGAAGTTTAAGTTATTACGAGTTAATATATGAAACAATTCATGGGCTAAAAGTTTGGTGACATCATCGTCATTTAAAGATGCTAACTTCTGTGAATTGAAAGCGATCCAATTCTTTCGCGTATAAGCGGAAGCCCCATTTTCATCTTTCATGTCACTTTTTAAAAAGATGATTTCATGTGGGAAGGTCAGGTTGTATTTTTGCCTTTTTATTTCTCTGTTTAGTTTGTTGACGGCATTGGTCAATTTCTTTTTTTCATTTTCATCCCATGTTTGAACGCTGTTCATCGCAACAGTTAATAATTGTGATCTTTTTCCATTAGTCGTTTGTAAACGTGCATCAATATCAAACTGATTCCAATTGCTTGTGTAATTGTCTATATCTGTGACAAGCATTTGTGATTCGGCTTTTGTAGCGAAGCGAAACGAAATCTCAGGAGATGATGCTTGTGCAAGACTCGTAATGACGATAGTACAGAACCATAGTGTGAGAAATACTTGTTTTAGTTTCATGGTCGTAACAAGATAAGTGTTAAAAAAGTATGGGGAAAGAAGTGGAAATTCCCCAACTTTTAGTTGTTATTGATTAATCTTTGTCTTTTAAAGCGGCGAAGATAAGTCCTTCTAATTCATCCGCAAGTTCAGGATTATCTTGAATACATTGTTTGGCTGCGTCACGCCCTTGTCCGAGTTTGGTATCGTTGTAACTATACCATGATCCGCTCTTTTTGATGATTCCTAATACAGATCCTAAATCAATGATTTCACCACTATGTGAAATTCCTTCACCAAACATGATATCGAATTCCGCTTTACGGAAAGGAGGAGCTACCTTATTCTTTACAACTTTTACACGTACTTGATTGCCGATAACATCTTCCCCGTCTTTTAATTGTGAAACACGCCGAATATCCAATCGGACAGAAGCATAAAACTTCAATGCATTACCTCCGGTAGTAGTTTCAGGATTACCGAACATCACGCCAATCTTCTCGCGCAACTGGTTGATGAAGATACACGTGGTATTGGTCTTGCTGATAGCCGAAGTCAGTTTACGCAAAGCCTGCGACATCAAGCGTGCCTGCAATCCGACTTTATTATCTCCCATATCACCTTCTATTTCAGCTTTCGGGGTAAGGGCAGCCACCGAGTCGATGACGATAATATCAATAGCCGATGAACGGATTAATTGTTCGGCGATTTCCAACGCTTGTTCTCCGTTATCGGGCTGGGATATCCACAAATTATCAATGTCTACGCCCAACTTTGCGGCATAGAAGCGGTCGAATGCATGCTCGGCATCAATAAACGCTGCAATGCCTCCTATCTTTTGTGCTTCTGCAATTGCGTGGATAGCAAGCGTGGTCTTACCGGATGATTCCGGTCCATAGATTTCAATAATACGTCCTTTGGGATAACCTCCTACACCTAAAGCTGCATTCAAAGCAATAGACCCAGTCGGTATAACTTCAACTTCTTCTACATGGTCATCTCCCATTTTCATGATTGATCCTTTTCCGAAGTTTTTTTCTATTTTATCCATTGCAGCTTGAAGTGCTTTTAGCTTCTCGCTATTATTGGATTTTGAAGCGAAACTTTCTACTCCGCCTTCAAATGCTAATTCATCTTTTTTTGCCATTCGTTTTATTTTTTAAGTCAGCAAAGATTCTGCTGTTTGCCGATTACTTCAATATCTGCGATGCATGTTCTTTCGTCTTCACCTCTTTCGGGGAGATGATACGTTCTACAATGCCTTCTTCATTTATAATAAAGGTAGTACGGAATGTTCCCATATACTTGCGTCCGCACATGCTCTTCTCGCCCCATGCACCGAATTCCTCCGTCAATTTATGTTCAGTGTCGGCTATCAGCGTAAAGGGAAGTTGGTTTTTCTCAATAAACTTCTGATGCGATTTCTGGTCGTTGATGCTTACGCCTACCACTTCATAACCTGCCTTGCGCAATTCATCGTAATTGTCACGCAAGTTGCACGCTTGGGCAGTGCAACCCGAAGTCATGTCTTTCGGATAGAAATAGAGCACTAATTTCCGCCCTTTATAATCACTCAGATATATTTCTTTCCCGTTTTGGTCTATGCCCAATAAATCGGGAGCTTTATCTCCTACAATCATTTTGTTAGTAAATTATTCACAGAATTATAGTTCTAAATCTTCATCAAACACTTCGTGCCAAGGTAATCCGTTTTTATTTAATTCATCCATAAACGGATCAGGGTCGAATTCTTCCACATTCCATACGCCCGGACGTTTCCACAAGCCTTTCAAGAACATCATCGCGCCAATCATTGCCGGAACACCTGTGGTATAGCTTACGCCCTGCATACCGGTTTCCTTATAGGCTTCCTGATGCGAGCAGTTGTTATATACATAATAAGTACGTTCCTTGCCGTCTTTGATGCCCCGGATGCGGCATCCGATAGAGGTTTCCCCTTCGTAGTTTTCGCCTAAGTCTTGCGGGTTGGGCAACACGGCTTTCAAGAATTGGAGCGGAACGATTTCCATACCGTTATAATTAATAGGCTCGATGCTTGCCATACCGATGTCTTGAATTACGCGCAAGTGAGTCAGGTATTCTTGTCCGAAGGTCATCCAAAAGCGGGCACGTTTGATAGTGGGGAAATTCTTCACCAGCGATTCCAGTTCTTCATGGTATAACAAATACGAATCGCGCGGACCGATGTTAGGATAAGTCAGGTCTTTATGGATTTCCAATGGTTGGGTGGTAATCCATTTCCCGTCTTCGTAATAACGTCCATTTTGTGTAATTTCACGTATATTGATTTCAGGATTGAAGTTTGTGGCAAAAGCCTTATGATGATTGCCTGCATTGCAATCGACAATATCCAAGTACTGGATTTCATCGAAGTGATGTTTGGCTGCATAAGCCGTATAGATGCCACTTACTCCCGGATCGAATCCACAACCTAAGATTGCAGTTAATCCCGCATCTTCAAAACGTTTTTTATAAGCCCATTGCCAGCTATATTCAAAGTGGGCAACGTCTTTAGGCTCATAGTTGGCTGTATCCAGATAATTTACTCCAGCTTTCAGACATGCCTCCATAATTGTCAAATCTTGATATGGGAGAGCCACATTAATAACGATTTCGGGTTTAAACCCGTTGAATAAAGCCACCAGTTCGTCTACATTGTCTGCATCTACCTTAGCGGTTTTGATGTTTGGGTTGCCGATAGCTTTTACAATAGCATCGCATTTCGACTGGGTACGGCTTGCAATCATCACTTCGGTAAAAACTTCAGGATGTTGAGCTACTTTGTGTGCAACTACGGTTCCCACGCCGCCTGCACCGATAATTAATACTTTACTCATTTTTTTATTTTCAGATTTAATGCCCGGTAAACGTTACCGTTCACTATGCAAAGATATGAATTTTTCTGAAACCGCATGCAGTATTTTGATTATATCCGTATTTTTGTATCAGTAAGCTATTTATTAAAACAAAAAACCGATTTTATGAAAAAAGTAGTTTTAAAAACAATTATTATTTTATGTACAGGTGTGTTTGCTGCATGTGGCAGCAGTAAAAAAGCCATGCAGGTGGTTGCTCTTGACGGAGAGTGGAATATTATTGCAGTAAACGGTGATAAAATAGAATCTGCTACTTCGCCCTATTTGGGATTTGATATGGATGAGAATCGTTTATATGGTAATGCCGGGTGTAACCGGATGACAGGAAGTTTCGAAGTCGATACGCTGAATCCTGGGAAAATACATTTTGGGACGATAGGAACAACTCGTATGATGTGTCCGGATATGGATGTTGAAAGTCGTGTTTTGGAAGCATTAAATACTGTGAAAAGTTATGCAGAGACGGAAAGTGGTATAGAACTGGCCGATGCAGAAGGTAATGCTGTCTTGACATTGGAGAAACGTGAAATTCCGGCTTTTGCAATAGACGATTTGAATGGAGAATGGGTTATTCGTTTTGTGAACGGGGTAGAAATAGGAGAGATGGAAAATATTCCTTTTATAGCATTCGATGTGAAACAACAGCGGGTGCATGGCAATGCGGGATGCAACACCATCAACGGAGGATTCTCGCAAGAAGAAGGCAAGGCAAATTCTTTGAAATTTTCACAAATGATTTCTACTTTGATGGCATGTCCTAATTTGGAGACAGAACGTCAAATTCTGGGCGCATTGAATCAGGTCGCAAGTTTTTCTCTTAATGAGGACGAAACCATGTCTTTGTTTAATGAAGATGGAGAGGAACTTCTAAAATTGGAAAAGAATTCAGACGCACTTTTGAGCAAATAAAAACATAAAGTTGTTTATAGTAAAATGCTTTGATGAAGTTAAAAAACATCGAAGCATTTTTTTTGTTTGTCATTTGGTTTTTGTCCATTGGTACTTGAAAGATATCAAGAAATAGCTTTTTATTAAATCTTGATAAGATTCCATAAATCCGTAAGATGAAGCGTTTGAAAAATAATTTTGCCGTTGGTTTAAGATGTCTGCCCATAGTGCAGACAATTCTGCCTGTTTCTGTTTTAAGAATTTCCATGATAGTTTCATATTCCATGTGAAATCTCTTTTGTTCTCATCGGAAATTCCAGTTCCATGCCGAAAATGGCAATTCAGATCGGTGTTGAAAACAAAATGTAGTGGCAGATTGACAAACGCATTTAAGCCTGTCGAATAATTTTGATTGAATGTATTTCTTTCCTGTAGTGAGTTAATAGATTGTGTATAGTTCCATGAACCATTTATTTCGATGTTTCCCCATGACGGAAGGTAAGAGATGCGTGCTTGTAGATAGGTTGAAGCACTGTTTGTCGAACTTTTTTGCAGGCTTTTGTCTTCTTGGCTGTTGATGAAACTTACGAAACGGTTGAAGTTTTCATTGCCATTGATATAAAATCGGAATTGTTTGATGCTTTTATCGAATGAAAGACTTCCGTTCATATTCCAGTTCCCATTGATGTTTATTGGGAAAATTTCTTGTCCGCCGGTTTCTTTATTATAGATGACGGCAGAAGTAATGGAGTTAATAGACTGCCCCCAATAAAAAAAGCCGGATAGTCCGATTTTGTTGATATTGAACATGGCATTAATATTTTGGTTGTAGGTAGGACGTAAGTTTGGGTTACTGTGTCGGATGGAAAGTGGAGAACTATAATCGGTTGGTGCAATTAAATCGGTTAAAGATGGTTGGCTTGTATTGCCATAGTACATAAGATTGAAAAAAAGTTTATCATTCTGATAAGATAAATTGATAGAAGGCTGCCATTCTACAGAATAGGCTGTCGTGTCAGCCATGTGTTCACCTGTTTGCCGGTCGATTTCTCTTTTGTTTGGTTTGATTTGGAGGGATGTCTGAAAAAACCAATTGTCTTTATTGAAATTATATTGCATCTCAATATTATGTAATATTGACCGGCTGTGGCTTTTATTGGTCAGGCTATCAATAATACCTTCTTTGTAATTGTTTGGCAAGGAGGTTGTAATGTGGTTCTCAGTATTAAAAGAAGTCAAATCGTATGTGTTTTGTTCGTATTTTTCTTTTTGCAAGTCGATACCATACGAAAGTTGGAGTTTACTTTTTTCCGAAAGTATATGTGTATAAGCCAGACCGATATGGTAGTAATTGTTTTTTTGGGGGATCAGTATGTACTGATTCCGGTATAAAATAGAATCATTGCCTTGTTGGTCATGTAATCGATAATAATGTGTTGAGCTTAGAAGGAAATTATTGTTTTCGGAATTGCTCTGCCGTGTGCTGAATTGCAGATTCAAGTTGTGCCCTTTATCGTTCAGCTTGTGGGTGAAACTAGTGTATATGTTATATGATAAGGATTGCTGGTTTGTTGTCGATTGACTTTGGTTGTTGTTGATTCGTGTACTGACCGGTGTCTGGTCGAATTTGTGAAAAGGATTAATGACCGACAGATTAGGGTCAACGTCGAATGCTGCATCTCGGCTTTCTGATGTTCCATCGGAATTTGTATTGTTGATATTTGTAGAGAAATATAGGCTGTTCTTTTCTTTTTTCCATCGCAAACTGATGTCACCGTTTATTCCTTTGGAGTTGTTGAGGAAATTGTTTTCTGAAACATTGTATTGGTTTCCTGAAATTAAATATTGTTCGTTGTTGAATGATTGTGTAGAGCCATTCCGGTTCTGGTTGTAATTTATATTGCCGGAAACATTGAAATCATCGGAAAAGGCATGTGATACAGTGATACCGGCATTGTTCGAAATATTTTTTTCGTATGAAGAATTCTGATAACGGTTTGTAGATTGTCCTGTAATCATGAAATGATTGCCATTTTCTTCAAATTTCATGATTCTGCCATTTATGTCGCGTCTTTTATAATTCCCATATCCGCCCTCAACGCTTCCCATGAAAGAATTGTTTATTTCTTCTTTTGTTTGTAAATCGATGACATAGTTTTTTTCTGCAGAATTCATTTGGGTATCTTCCTCTTCTTCTGTTTGTTTATCGTAGACTTTTATATTTTTAATGAGAGTGGCAGGGAGATTTTCCAACGGGACAATAATATTCCCTTTAAAAAAATCTTTTCCATTAAGTAGAATTTCATTGATTGTATATCCGTTGTATTTGATAGAATGGCTTTGGGCATCGTATTGTAAGCCGGGGACACGGCGTAATAATGCCTCTAAAAAGGCACCTTCAGGTGTCTTGATGGCTGTTGCATTGTAGATAACAGTATCCTTTCGCTGAATAATCATGGGAGCATTTGCGCTGACAGTAACTTCATCTAAGAGTAACGATTCATAAGAAAGTGTGATTTTATGCACATTTGTCGAATCGGATAACTTATTCAAAGGTACGTATTTGTCGGTGCAACCGGTGTATGAAGCCTTTAATAAATAAGGAATGTTCGTATCATAAGGAAATGTTATATGAAAGGAACCTTTTTCATTGCAAGTAGCTTTTTTTATGAATATAGAGTCGGGTAATTGTAAAACAGAAATTCCTGCATAAGGAAGCTGAATTTCTTCTTTATCGTCGATAAGAATGACTTCCCCTTCTACAGTAGCTTGTTGCTGTGCATAACTTGCGTAGGGTAGTAAACTGCAAATAATAAGAATGCCTATAATAATTCTCATGAGGAATTTTTTTTGCAAAAATAGATAATTTGTAAATTCAGAATTAACTTAGACCTTTTTTATTTTGGCAGGCAATACAGACAAATTGTCAGAATTTCGTGAAATAGAATTTATTTCTGTTTCTGGCACGACATTTGTCGTATAGAGAGCGTAATGTTTCGACATTACAGAATAAATTTTAGCAAACAAATAAAATAGATACAATTATGGGAAAGATTATTGGTATTGACTTAGGAACTACAAATTCATGTGTGGCAGTGTTCGAAGGTAACGAACCGGTGGTAATTGCTAACAGTGAAGGAAAACGTACTACTCCTTCTGTAGTAGGTTTTGTAGATGGCGGTGAACGTAAGGTGGGAGACCCGGCTAAACGTCAGGCTATTACAAATCCGGAACGTACGGTTTATTCAATTAAGCGTTTCATGGGTGAAACATATGATCAAGTGCAAAAAGAAATAGCCCGCGTTCCTTATAAAGTAGTAAAGGGAGATAATAATACGCCACGTGTAGACATTGATGGACGTCTGTACACTCCGCAAGAAATTTCTGCAATGATTCTTCAGAAGATGAAAAAGACAGCAGAAGATTATTTAGGTCAAGAGGTGACAGAGGCTGTAATCACTGTACCGGCATACTTCTCGGATTCCCAACGTCAGGCAACTAAAGAGGCTGGACAGATTGCAGGTTTGGATGTGAAACGTATTGTTAACGAACCTACCGCTGCTGCCTTAGCTTATGGCGTGGATAAAGCCAATAAAGATATGAAAGTTGCAGTGTTCGACCTGGGTGGTGGTACATTCGATATTTCAATTTTGGAATTTGGTGGCGGTGTGTTCGAAGTATCGGCAACCAATGGTGATACGCACTTGGGAGGTGATGATTTCGATCAGGCAATTATTAATTGGTTGGTTCAAGAATTCAAAAATGATGAAGGTGCCGACTTGACAAGCGACCCGATGGCTATGCAACGTTTGAAAGAAGCTGCAGAAAAAGCAAAGATAGAATTGTCATCTTCTACTTCAACTGAAATCAATTTGCCGTATATTATGCCAGTCGGTGGTGTACCAAAACATTTGGTAAAAACGTTGACACGTGCTAAATTTGAACAGTTAGCTCATGATTTGATTCAGGCTTGTTTGGAACCATGCAAGAAAGCGATGAGTGATGCTGGCTTGAATAATGCAGATATTGATGAGGTTATTCTTGTAGGTGGTTCTTCACGTATACCGGCTGTACAGGCATTGGTTCAAGACTTTTTTGGAAAAGTTCCTTCCAAGGGTGTTAACCCTGATGAGGTAGTGGCTGTAGGTGCTGCTATTCAAGGAGCTGTATTAAATAAAGAAGCAGGCGTGGGTAATATTGTATTGCTGGATGTTACTCCGTTGACTTTAGGTATTGAGACGATGGGTGGTGTAATGACTAAGTTGATTGATGCTAATACAACCATTCCTTGCAAGAAGAGTGAAGTATTTTCTACCGCAGCTGATAACCAGACAGAAGTAACTATCCACGTATTGCAAGGAGAACGTCCGATGGCGGCTCAGAATAAGTCAATTGGTCAGTTTAACTTGACAGGCATTGCCCCGGCACGTCGTGGCGTTCCTCAAATTGAAGTAACTTTCGATATCGATGCTAACGGTATTTTGAAAGTATCTGCTAAAGATAAAGCAACTGGTAAAGAGCAGGCAATCCGTATTGAAGCTTCATCTGGTTTGAGTAAAGAAGAAATCGAACGTATGAAAGCGGAAGCATCAGCTAATGCCGAAGCCGATAAGAAAGAACGTGAGAAAGTAGATAAGCTGAATCAGGCAGACAGCTTGATTTTCACTACCGAAAATCAGTTGAAAGACCTTGGTGACAAGATTCCTGCCGACAAGAAAGCTCCTATCGAAGCTGCTCTGCAAAAGCTGAAAGACGCTCACAAAGCTCAAGACTTAGCAGGCATTGATGCCGCAAGTGCCGAATTGCAAACCGCATTCCAAGCCGCAAGTGCTGAGATGTATGCACAAACCGGAGCACAAGGCGGTGCACAAGCAGGTCCGAACGCAGGTCAGGCTAACAACAACGCAGGTCAGAATAGTAGTAAAAACGAGAATGTTCAGGATGCTGATTTTGAGGAGGTGAAATAAGTATCGGTAAACAACGATAACTAACAATAGAAAAGTAGGGTGTAGCTCAATGAGTTACGCCCTATTTTGTTTTTAACACTTTCTGATAGATTTGCTTATTTCTCGGATTTTTATCGTATATTTGTACCATATTTGTGCCGACACTTAAAAGTAGATAAAGTGACACTTAATATATTGTCGGTATTGATAGTGAATAATTTATGTTTCAAAGACAGATATGCCAGCAGCAAAGTTCGAGATAGTACGCAAATGCAAGGTCTGCGGAGAATTGTTCAAGGCGAAGACCATTGAATCTTGGTATTGTTCTCCAAGATGCTCCAAAATTGCTTGGAAAAGAAACAAGGACGAGGAACTGAGGATGCAGAAGTTGGATGAGGTTGTGAAGAAGATACCGAAGTCCCAAGACTATATCACCGTTCCTGAAGCTTATGCTTTGTTCGGGATTAGCAAAGAAACCCTATATCGCTTGATTCGCAAAGGTGTCATTTCAAGTGTAAATATGGGTGAACGACAAACAAGGGTCAGCAAAGAAGAACTGCTGAAACTCTATCCGTTACGGAAGAAAGCTCTAGCAAAACCAAAGCCCGTTGCCAAACTGTATAGTTTGGAGCCTAAGGATTGTTATACCATCGGTGAAATATCCAAGAAGTTTCATTTAGAAGACAGCACGGTCTATCTACATATCCGTAAATACTCTATCCCTACCCGGCAGATAGGCAACTTCGTTTATGTGCCCAAGAAAGAAATTGATAACCTATATAAAGGAATGAAGCAATGAAGAAAGCGTTGGCCAATACACGAGTTTCGGTAAAACTCCGCAAGTCGGAATACCGTGAGGAATGGTATCTGTATGTTGAAGCCTATCCGGTTTTTCAAGCAGACAAACCCACTCCTCAAAGGGTGCGTGAGTATCTGAACCGTACCATCACCACTCCCGTTTGGGATAAGTCACGGAACGCCCGAACTGACAAGGACGGCAAAACCACTTATAAACCTAAACGTGATTTGAACGGCATCATCCTATGCAAGTCACAGTTAGACCAAGAATCGTGTATCTATGCCGACAAGGTGAGAAGCCTGCGCCAAAAGGAATACGATAATGCCTCGCTTTATTCAGAAACCGATGCGGAACAGGCAGAGCAGCTGGAGCGTTCACGTTGCAACTTCATAGAATACTTCGACCACGTGCAGCGGTTGCGTCACGCCCATAGTTCCGATTCCATTATCATCAACTGGAAG
>DXCG01000075.1 GCA_019116145.1 Candidatus Phocaeicola gallistercoris | reverse complement strand
TGGTTTAACCACGAATATATTTTAATGAAGAGTGATGAAGAGATTGCAACGCTGTTTATGCCCATATTGAAAGAGCATGGCATTGATGCACCGATGGATAAGGTGGTGACTGTTGTTGGCTTGATGAAAGGGCGTGTCAGCTTTATCAAAGAGTTGTGGGATACTTGTAAGTTCTTCTTTGTGGCACCTGACACATACGATGAAAAGACTATAAAGAAACGTTGGAAAGAAGATTCAGCTCAGCGTATGACCGAGTTGGCCGACTTACTGGAATCGTTGGAAGATTTTTCGTTGGCTCATCAAGAAGAGGTTGTAATGAAATGGATTGAGAATCACGGTTATCATTTGGGCAACATCATGAATGCTTTTCGCTTGACCTTAGTTGGCGAAGGAAAAGGACCACACATGTTTGACATTTCGGCTGTATTGGGAAAAGAGGAAACCGTAAAACGTATGCGCCGTGCGGTAGAGGTGCTTAAGTAATACCGGAGATAATGATATATAATTTTGTAATTTGCTTATTTGTCGGTGTCGTTCGTCTGATTGCGCTTTTTAATAAAAAAGTATCCAAGATGGTTGAAGGTGAAAAGAATGCCTTATCTGTCTTGCAACAGCGAATAGATCCCCAAGCGAAATATATTTGGTTTCATGCGGCTTCGTTGGGTGAATTTGAACAAGGACGCCCGTTGATAGAATTGATTCGTAAACGCTATCCCCAATATAAGATTCTACAAACATTTTTTTCCCCATCTGGGTATGAAGTACGTAAGGATTACAAAGGAGCCGATGTCGTATGTTATTTACCTTTGGATACTCCACGCAATGTGCATCGTTTTATCGATGCAGCACATCCTTGCATGGCGTTTTTTGTTAAGTATGAATTCTGGAAAAATTACCTTGGGGAATTACATCGTCGTCAGATACCTGCGTATAGTGTAAGTTCTATTTTTCGTCCAAATCAGATATTTTTCCGTTGGTATGGTATATGTTATCGTGATGTATTGAAATGTTTTACTCATTTATTTGTGCAGAATGAAGAGTCTGTACGTTTGTTGGAAAAAATAGGTGTAACTGCTACTACAATTGTGGGGGATACACGTTTCGATCGTGTCTTAGATATTTGTAGTCGGGCAAAAGAGCTTCCATTAGTAAAAATGTTCAAAGGAGAAAATAATTATACATTGGTTGCAGGTAGTTCATGGGCACCCGATGAGGATATTTTTATTCCTTATTTCAATACTCATCCGGAGATGAAATTAATTATCGCTCCCCATGTGATAGAAGAGAGCCATTTGCAAGAGATTGAAACTAAGTTACAGCGTCCTTCTGTTCGTTATACACAAGCTACAGAAAAGAGCATTTGTCAGGCAGATTGTCTTATTATAGATTGTTTTGGAATACTGTCGTCTATATATCGGTACGGTGAAGTGGCATATATAGGTGGAGGCTTTGGGGTCAGTATTCATAATACATTAGAGGCTGCTGTTTATGCAATACCTGTTATTTTCGGTCCCAACAATCACAAATTTCTTGAAGCGCAGGGATTGAAGTCGTGTCATGGCGGCTTTGAGATACAGAGTAAGATAGATTTTTGTAAATTAATGGATAAATTTTTCTCTGATAAATATTCTTTAAAGATTGCAGGGGAAGCAGCCGGCAACTATGTAAAGGACAATGCTGGCGCATTGGAAAAAATAATGAGTGTTGTTAAGCTCTCCTAATCCTCCCCAATGCGTCATGCAGATAAATAGTTGTCCTATTCAGCGTTCTGTTTTAACCATTCCATTCTGCGCATATCGGGCAAATGCTTTACCTGAAAATGTTCAAAACAGACATTGAAACCTTCTCCGTCTGGACAGGCGCCCATTACTCCTACCATCATTGGGGTATTGTCTTGCATCCATGCGTTACGCATCATTATATAAGTTTTGTCGTCAAATGAGTAAAATATTTCCACCGCGTCTCTCCGGCGTATAGCTTTTATCCATATATAAGGTATAGGCTTGTCTAATGAGATAACACTCCAATCGCTGGTGTGGTGGGTAACAACTGTGCTTAGGTTAAACTTCCCATCAACAAACTCAATTCCTGCTTTGATGTAATTCTCTTTATCAATACGTAGCATGAGTCCGGCTTGGTCGAAACGAACCTGATAGTCTCCTGTGATCTTTACTTTTGCTTCAAATTCACCTCCATAAGTCGTATAATAGAAAGGAGCATCATCTACAGTGAAGCCATAATGTGAAATGCGCCAATAGTCGGAATGAGGTGTGACAAACATTGTGAGGGCTTCCCCTTTTATTTCCCAATGTTCCGGCTCATTGAACCATTGCATCTTTTCTAATGTTTGTGCTTGGATATAAGATGATGTCATGAATAGAAGTGTAAATAAAAATGTTTTCATAAGCTATTTAGAAATTAAATGTTGATATTATTCTTTGTATTTTTGCAAAAGTAACGTCCCATGTGAAGAGAAACAATACTTATTAATAACCAATTTCCCCGTTTGTGTAATGTATGGATACGCAACAAGAACTCAATCATATTTTGTTGGCTCAAGACTTTGAGAACGATACGATATTGTCTGATAGGTTAAAAGTTTATAAACAAGCAGCTTGTATGTATGCACAGATAGAAAATGCAATTGCTGTACTTAGTGATTTGTGTTCGAATAAAAGTTATATATATTATGGTGGAGCAGGGAAAACATTAGGCTTTACTTTGCCTGAGTTGAATCATGAGACAGGTTCTATATGGGAAAAAGAAATTTTCGATCGTGTCTTACCCGATGATTTGGTAAGGAAGCATGCGCAGGAGCTTCGCTTTTTCCATTTTGTGAAAGAACAACCTTTTGTAATGCGTTCCCGTTATTATTTGGAAATGTATATACGTATGAAAGATAAGAAAGGGACGTACACTGCAATGCGCCATAGAATGTTTTATGTGGTTAATTCGCAAACAGGAAATTTTATTTTGGCTTTATGCATATATACGTTGTGTGCTAATTTATTGCCTGACGTGTTAGTCGATTCTTTTACTGGGGAAAAAATAACTATTGAACAGCAACCTTGCGGGATTTGTCTGTCGAAGAGAGAAAAAGAAAGCTGAATTCAACTTGCAAATGCAACAGAATTCTGATTAATAATTTGTTTAAATTTTTCGTTTGGCGTGAGGTATCCAAGTCTTTTACGAGGTCGATTATTGAGTTTATTTTCAATCCACTTAATCTGTTTG
>DXCG01000074.1 GCA_019116145.1 Candidatus Phocaeicola gallistercoris | reverse complement strand
CTTTAAATTTTGTAGCTGCTTTTTTAGGAGGAGTTGTTCTTGGAGCAGCAGCCGGCGTTCTTTTCGCCCCAGAAAAAGGAGAAGATACCCGTAAAAAAATAGCAGATTTATTGCGTAAAAAGGGTATCCGTTTGAATCGTGAAGAAATGGATGATCTTGTAGACCAAATTGCATCGGAAGTAAAAGATGCTAACTAATTTTATTCCAAACATTACCAGGCAGACCTTATGTTAAACTACATTTCATAAAGTCTGCCTATTTTAATCCTACATTATTATGTTCGTCAACGACAAAAGCATAGATACACTCACTGACTTATTTAAGGAAATAAAAAAATACATCACATTACAAGGGCAATACGCAAAATTAGAAATTGTAGAGAAACTTACAACCCTACTTTCCATGCTTATATTAATTTTCATAATTGTCCTGTTGGTCATTATGGCTGTTTTCTATTTCTCATCTATGTTGGTATATATCCTTGCATCCCTCATCGGGAGCTGGACATTGAGTTATGCCATCATCGGAATATTCTTGTTACTCACTGCATTTATTGTTTATAAAATGCGCCGACAATTAATTGTTAAACCAATGGTTAATTTTTTAGCCAAATTATTTTTAGAAGATCATCAATAATTTACAATGAAAACATCAATTGAAACATCTGCAACATATACATTAGAATTTATTACCCAACGCAGAATAGAAAAAAAAGAGGAAATAAATCAGTCGAAAGCATGTATCTGCAACTTGACCAAACAGTTGGTCGCACCTCAAAAAAGCAAAAGCAAAATAGAATATCTCATGCAGAACATTAACAGTGGAATCGCTGCCTACGATGGGATTATGACCGGATTGAAAATTCTAAAACGAATTCGCAAATACTTTGCGCAAAAAAAATAATTTTCAAGAGATATGCGCAAACTTACATATTTGGAATTATTGAATCTATCAATTATATTTGCCTCACAAATCAACGAGACAGATGGAAAAAATAAATTCACTAACGTTATTACCCGAAAGTGCAGACATGATATCGGGAATAGATATTATCGGCAACATCAAAAAGTTATTTAACTCGCCAATACAAGCTCCCGGATGTTTAATTTTGTTTTGCATAAAAGGGCAATGCTCTATCACTATACATCTCACAAAATATCATTTAAAAGAAAATTCCATCGCCATTATTTTCCCCAATCAATACATACACTTTGAAGAGAAAGAAAACCAAAACAGTCGATTTATCTTTTTGGGATTTTCTAAAAGAATACTAAAAAACCCTATCCTTTTCTCGAATACAATTCAATACCTTTCCGTTTTTTTAGGTAAACAGGTTATTGAATTAAAAGAAGATACTGCAACTTTCTTCTACGACTATTTCAAAACCTTGATAAAAGCCAACCATATTAACGGACTTATCCAAGAACAACAAATCCATTTAATATTCCCGTTGCTGCTGATGCTCATCCGCAACAGTTGCAATGAAGCCCACACAGAACAAACTTTACACTACAGCAGGAATCAAGAAATTGCTAAAGAACTGACACGCATTATTATAGAAAATTATCAATCGGAACGAAACATCTCTTTCTATGCGGAAAAGATGCACCTCTCACCTCAACATTTAAGCACTACCATAAAAAAGACAACTGGGAAAACCATCACCGACATTATTTCCTCATTTGTCATACATGATGCTAAAGCTAAACTGCGTTCCACAGAACTGACCATTCAAGAAATAGCCTATTCTCTTAATTTCCCCGATATTTCTTTCTTTGGAAAATATTTTAAACGGTATACCGGCATGTCACCAAAACAATACCGGCAATTGAAAGATGTCCATTAATCGTCTATCGACTCGATAAATAAAACATCATCTTTTTCTCGCTTACGACTATATTTCAATATACGAAACAAATCAATTAATGCATAAACAATCGCTGCAATACCTAAAATGCGGAATGGTATGGTAGCTGCTTCAAATGGGTTCAAAAGAATCAGAATACCTGTCAATAAAACCAACACCGATATGACATAAAGCACAATCGGCACATGTTCTTTCATTCGATGCATTGATATAAATTCAACAAGCTGATAAACTCCCCCCAATACCAAAAGCAAACCTAAAATATACATTAATATATTTATAAAAAGTCCCGGAGTGATTATAAGCCATAAGCCCAACAATGTACTGCCAAGAGCAAGGACAGGGAAAGTACTTCCATAAACATTCTCTGCACGCCTACGGGTCCTGAGATACGACACAAGCCCCAACAAACCGGGCAATAAAAATAAGGCTCCAATAGCAATCACTAAATAAATTACCGCTGCATCAGGCCATACAACCAACAATATACCTATAATCAACGAACAAAGAGTGCTTATTACTGCATAACTACGATCTTTCATTTTAATACCTCCTTAAAAACAAGATGATTTCATGACGAAAATAACATATTCTTTTTAAAAAAGCAAAAGAAAAATCCATTAAAATGTCAGCACATTTTTCAAGAAATGCCCCGACAAAATAATCATTCTGTCACTTTCCTAAACAAATATTTCTGTTTTTAAGAGACAACTACTATCTTTGTGTCCAACCACAACCATAAATGTATGATAAAATCGAACTATCCATCTGTTCTTTTAATCTATACAGGAGGTACTATCGGCATGATAGAAAATCCTGAAACGGGTGCTCTGGAAGCCTTTAATTTCGACCAACTGCAAGAAAATGTTCCAGAGTTAAAACGCTTTAATTATCGTATTGCATCATATCAATTTACACCTCCCATTGATTCTTCAGACATGGAGCCCTCGCTATGGGCTAAACTGGTAAAAATCATCCATTATAACTACGACAATTTCGATGGCTTCGTCATTCTTCATGGAACCGACACTATGGCCTATACAGCCTCAGCACTGAGTTTTATGCTGGAGAATCTAAACAAACCGGTTATATTGACAGGAAGCCAGTTACCTATCGGTGTTCTCAGAACTGATGGAAAAGAAAACCTCATCACATCCATAGAAATTGCAGCAGCCAAATATCCAAATGGACAAGCCATCGTCCCGGAAGTTTGTATTTTCTTCGAAAATCTTTTATTGCGAGGCAACCGCACAACCAAAATCAATGCTGAAAATTTCAATGCTTTCCGTTCGTTCAATTATCCTGCATTAGCAACTGTCGGCATACACATCAAATATAATTATGATAAAATTCGAAAAGCCGACTCACATTTGCCCATGCATCCGCATTATGTATTCAATCCCAATGTAATTATCCTGACTATATTTCCCGGCATACAAGAAACAATCGTAAAAAACATCTTGCAAAGCCCAAACTTAAAAGCCGTTGTCCTTAAAACCTATGGTTCTGGAAATGCACCGCAGAAACCATGGTTCATTCAATTACTGAAAGAAGCGACACAAAAAGGCATCATCATCGTGAATATCTCACAATGCCCTACAGGAATGGTAGAAATGAGACGTTATGAAACAGGGCTGCACTTATTAGATGCCGGAGTTATCAGTGGTTACGACGCAACTGTAGAAAGTGTTTTAACAAAACTAATGTTCTTATTAGGACACGATTTAACCCCCAAAGAGATTCGCCGGGAAATGAATCGATCTATCGCAGGTGAAATCACATTGCCCGAACTGTAGCATATTTGTAACATCTATTTCACCTTAACGAAATACGAAATCGGTTTATTTGCAAACATAACATAAATTATTAACACATAAACACCTTATGAACAATTATCGCATTCTTGTAGTAGACGACGAAGATGATCTCTGTGAAATCCTGAAATTCAACCTTGAAATGGAAGGCTATACAGTCGATACAGCAAATTCGGCTGAAGAAGCCTTAAAACTCGACATTCCACAATACAACTTACTATTGCTGGATGTCATGATGGGAGAAATTTCCGGATTCAAAATGGCACGCATATTAAAAAGCAATAAAGACACTGCCAATATACCAATCATATTCATTACTGCCAAAGACACAGAAAACGATACTATCACCGGGTTCAACTTAGGAGCCGACGATTATATTTCCAAACCATTCTCGCTTCGTGAAGTTATTATGCGCATAAAAGCTGTTTTACGAAGAACAGCAGGAGTACAAATGAAAGAAGAAGATAAATTACAATACAAGGGACTTACCATTAACATCCCTCAAAAGAAAGTGACAATCGATAATGTTGAAGTTTCGTTGACTAAAAAAGAATTTGAAATTTTACTTTTATTACTTCAGAATCATGGACGTGTATTCTCACGAGAAGATATTCTAAGCAAAGTTTGGAATGATGAAGTATATGTTCTCGACCGCACCATTGACGTAAACATAACCCGATTACGTAAAAAAATCGGCGAGTATGGTAAATTTATCGTCACACGTTTAGGATACGGATATTGCTTTGAATGCGAATAACATTATCATAAAAAATGACCCCTTTATATTACCGCATATTACCTTTTTACAGAAGGCTGTTCCTTTCTGTTGTCTTACTTTTTTTAACTTTCGCCACTTGCTTTATTTTATTTCAATACAATAGGGAAAAAGCATATAAAAGCGAATTATTAAACACACAATTACAAAATTACAATGCACAATTATACGACTTCATCGTTAAAGTTGGACCATCTTACACCGATTCGTTACGCAATTATATACATACACACATGATTCCCAATCTGCGCGTTACTATAATCACTGTAAATGGAAAAGTCATATACGATAACATACAAGAAGATATAAACAAATTTGAGAATCACGCTTCAAGGAAGGAAGTCCAAGAAGCGTTAATACAAGGTAGCGGATATTCTATCAGCCGTCATTCTAAAAGCATAAACGGTGAAAAATATTTTTATGCTGCCCATTATTATCCAACCACAAACTTGATTATACGCTCTGCGCTTCCATACAATATAAGCTTAAGTGAATACCTAAAAGCCGATAATTCTTATTTATGGTTTACTATTATTATCAGTACCATTCTCATTATCTTTTTTTACCGATTTACACTAAAATTAGGAACTGCCATAAAACAATTGCAACAATTTGCTCTTAAAGCAGACAAAAATGAACCCATTGACATCGATTCATTAAAAGCATTCCCTAAAAATGAATTAGGAGAAATATCCCAATATATTATCACCGTATATAAACGTTTACACCAAGCTAAAGAAGCTTTATATATAGAACGCGAAAAACTAATATCCCATTTACAAACATCTCACGAAGGGCTTGGCATTTTTACCCAAAACAGAAAAGAAATATTGGTAAACAACTTATTTACGCAATACGCAAATACAATCTCAGACCACAACTTAAAATCGACAGAAGAGATATTCAATATCCCGGAATTCTTAGAAATTACAAAATTCATAAACCAAAACAACGGGAAAATAACAAAAGAAGAAAAAAGATTGTCATTGCATATAGATAAAAATGCACGGTCGTTTTCTATAGAATGTATTATCTTTCAAGATTTTTCTTTTGAGATTTCCATTAATGATATTACACAAGAAGAACAACAGGCACGTTTAAAACGACAACTGACTCAAAACATCGCCCACGAATTGAAAACTCCAGTAAGCAGTATACAAGGATATTTGGAAACGATCATCAATAATCCGAACTTACCTCCCACTACAATGAAAACGTTCTTAGAACGTAGTTATGCACAAAGTAATCGGCTAACTTTGTTACTGCGAGATATTTCCGTTCTTACAAGAATGGACGAAGCTCCCAACTTAGTAGAAAGAGAAACCATTAATATCGGTAAACTTGTTAAGAATATGCTAAACGAAGTTGCGCTAAATCTGGAAGAAAAGCATATTAAAGTTATCAACAAATTATCCGATAACTTAAACATTGTAGGAAACAATTCCCTACTATATTCTATTTTCCGCAACTTAATAGACAATGCCATAGCATATGCCGGTACCAATATTCAAATTATCATCAACTGCTTCCGTGAAGATGAAAAATTCTATTACTTCAATTTTTCAGACACCGGAATCGGCATCCCGGAAGAACATTTAAATCGTATTTTCGAACGATTTTACCGTGTAGACAAAGGAAGATCGCGAAAATTGGGAGGAACGGGTCTCGGGCTTGCCATCGTAAAAAATGCAGTTTTGTTTCACGGAGGAACAATTTTTGCAAAAAACAATCCACAAGGTGGATTAGAATTTGTATTTACTTTACAAAAAAAATGAAGTCTTTTCCGACTTCATTAAGCAGTATCGTTTTCATCGACAGACCATACACATACAAATTCGGGAAATAACTTATAACACAAAGAATATTGTTTTGGCTCATCAGTATAAGTTTCATCCCCTATGAAAGCCCCTTCTTTTTCCAAATGAAAAGGCACAACATGAAGATGGTGCAAGAAATCTACCCCTGATGAATCCAACAATTTATACATTGTCTCTTTGGCGCACCAATGAAGTAACAAATGTAGTGCCCCCACTGCACGTTCATCTTCCCGCAAAAAGCGGCTTCGAACATTTTCCACTCGCTCGGAAATGGTTTCTATATCTATCCCCACCAATAAACAAGAATGCAGTCCTACAGCAACATACGATTTTGTATGAGAAATCGTTATATGACAATTTTCACCACACAAAAAAGGTTTACCCGATGGTGTATGCCCCACTTTTTTCTCGCTTCCACAAAGCAAAGCAATCAAAACACGCACCGCCAAATATTCCAATTTCCGGGATTCAGCCCTTAGACATGCCAATTCTTCATCATACGGGATATCAGATTTAAGCATGTCCCGAAGCTCATTTGCCGATTCTTCTATTTTCCAAATTCCCCACTTTGCCCCTCTATCACTCCATGTTGTATAAATTGGCATAAACAAATCTGATTATACAATTTACAAAATTATCTCCCTCTTTTTTAAACTATAATTTAGAAAGGTAAATCATCTGCACTGTCTGCTTCTTGTCCCGCAGGCATTTGAGATTGTGAATCTGGCACAAGTGTTGCTTGAGACGGTTGTTGCTGAGAAGTCTGCGCAACAGAACGAGGAGACAGCATCTCCATATTTTCTACATAAATTTCGGTTACATAGCGTTTAATACCTTTCTGATCATCGTAAGAACGAGTACGGATTTTCCCTTCCACATAAAGTTTATCTCCTTTATGTACATATTTCTCTACCGTTTCTGCCAATCCCCTCCATACAACAACATTATGCCACTCGGTCCGTTCCGGAACTTGTACACCATTTGTCAACGTATATCCACGCTCGGTTGTTGCCAAAGGGAAAGTAGCAACTGCAACTCCATTATCTAAATAACGCACATCCGGGTCTTTACCCACATTGCCTATTAACTGAACTTTATTCAATGACATTTCTTTTTATTTTTTATCAGAATTCAAAATTAAAGAAAAACAATAAGAAATCAAACGTGACACAGGAAATTTATCTATATCGTCTATACTTACTTTCATATAAGAAGTTGCCATATCGGTTCCTTCCGGCAACCATACTTCATAAAAATCGGCAAAAATCCATTGATGGGACAACACATGTTTCATTTTTTCCTTCACCATACGGAATTGAAGAAATGAAGCATTGCCAAACAATGATTTAAAACCACTCGAACGAAATAACTGCTCCTCACTTAAAGCACCTTCCGATTCTATCAAAGGAAATTCATACAAGCCATTCCATATATCATTATCTTTACGTTTACGCAAAAAGATACAGTTGCCAGAACGAACATAAAAATAATAAAAATAACGCTTGCGTACCTTTATTTTATGAGCTTTTCGAGGAAGCATATCTACTTTCCCATCCTTCAGTGAAATACAATGATTGCCTAAAGGACAAAACAAACACAGAGGTGAAGAAGGAACGCATTGCAGCGCCCCAAAATCCATAAGAGCCTGATTATACACACCCGGTCTCTCCTTATCGAGCAACTCATTGGCTAAATCGGTTATTATTTTCTTTCCGGCACCGATGTCAATAGGCTCTTCTATACCAAAACAACGTGACAATACCCTAAAGACATTCCCATCAATCACAGCATAAGGCAAATCATAAGCAAAAGAAGCAATTGCGGCTGCAGTATAACTCCCGACACCTTTCAAAGCAATAATCCCATCGTACGTCTCAGGAAATCTTCCTGCCAATGCGATCGTTTTCGCAGCTTCATGCAAATTCCTTGCACGAGAATAGTAACCTAACCCTTGCCAATATTTCATCACTTCGTCAGGTCCTGCTTCAGCCAATTCGAAGACATCGGGGAACCGCTCTATAAAACGACAATAATAATCATATCCTTGAGCAACCCTCGTCTGCTGCAAAATAATTTCGGATATCCATATTTTATAAGGGTCTTTGGTATGCCTCCAAGGAAGGTCTCGCTTATGCTCCCGATACCATAACAGAATATTTTCCGCAAACCAGTTCATATACAACTACATTTATTCAACTCCTCAAAAACGTCATGACATTTTCGAAAACAAAATTAGGCGTTTTACTCAAGATATAAGCACATTTTAAAATTTTGTTTGAAAGAAATTTCTTAAAGAACAAGAAAAGCTATATATTTGCAATCCAAAAAATTAAGATTACGTATAATAATAATTATTAGTGAAATGACTAAAGCAGATATTGTAAATGAAATTGCCAAAGACACAGGCATTGACAAGGCTACAGTACTTACTACACTTGAAGCTTTCATGGATACGGTAAAAAAATCATTATCAGACAACGAGAATGTATATCTTCGTGGATTTGGTAGTTTTATCGTTAAAAAAAGAGCTCAAAAAACAGCCCGTAATATTTCAAGAAATACCACAATAATTATTCCGGAACACAATATACCGGCATTCAAGCCTGCAAAAACATTTACTCTTTCAGTAAAAAAATAAATAAAACAAACTTACAATTTTAGTATTAACCCTATAAATTTTAAAATTATGCCAAGCGGTAAAAAAAGAAAAAGACATAAAATGTCTACACACAAACGTAAAAAAAGACTAAGAAAGAACAGACATAAAAGCAAAAAATAATTGTCGTCTGTCCGACTTCAATAAAGAACAAACTTGCAAAGCTTCAACTAGTCTTTCAGGTTTGTTCTTTGTGTAATATCTTTTTTTATAAAAAGAGATAATGAATAGACCTATTTCGATCTCTGAATTACATGAATGATTCATTTTAACCACAAAACTAAGTAATCAAGTGACAAGCGAATTAGTTGTAGATGTACAGCCTAAAGAAATCTCCATCGCACTTCTTGAAGATAAAAACCTTGTGGAGTTCCAGAAAGAAGAGCGAAACCTTTCATTTGCTGTAGGAAATATGTATGTAGGAAAAGTGCGTAAGCTGATGCCCGGGTTGAATGCCTGTTTTGTAAATGTCGGCTTTGAAAAAGATGCTTTCCTGCACTACTTAGATTTGGGTCCTCAATTTCATTCTTATCAAAAGTATCTCAAACAGGTTATCAGCGACAAGAAAAAGCTTTACCCTATTTCCAAGGCTTCTATATTGCCTAATATTGAAAAAGATGGGACAATTTCGAACGTATTGAAACAAGGACAAGAAGTCATTGTCCAAATTGTAAAAGAACCGATCTCTACCAAAGGTCCACGCCTGACCTGCGAATTATCTTTTGCCGGGCGTTACCTTGTACTTATTCCTTTTAACGACAAAGTTTCTGTATCACAGAAAATTAAATCGAATGAAGAACGTGCACGTCTAAAACAATTATTACAAAGCATTAAGCCTAAAAATTTTGGCGTTATTGTGCGCACAGTGGCAGAGGGTAAACGGGTTGCCGAATTAGATGCAGAACTTAAAGTTTTGCTAAAACATTGGGAAGAAACTATCACTAAGGTACAAAAAGCCACCCAACTCCCATCTTTGGTATATGAAGAAACGAGTAGAGCCGTAGCTCTTCTACGCGACTTATTCAACCCTTCATACGAAAATATTTACGTAAACGATGAAGTTGTTTATAATGAAATAAAAAATTATGTTGCCCTCATTGCTCCAGAACGGACGAACATAGTCAAATTATACAAAGGGCAACTCCCGATATTCGATAATTTTGCCATCACCAAACAAATAAAATCATCGTTCGGAAAGATTATTTCTTACAAAAACGGTGCCTATTTAATTATCGAACATACAGAAGCTTTACACGTAGTGGATGTAAACAGCGGCAATCGTTCCAAATCAGGAAACGGACAAGAAGCCAATGCGTTGGATGTCAATTTAGGTGCTGCAGATGAATTAGCACGCCAACTCAGACTTAGAGATATGGGAGGAATTATAGTAGTCGATTTTATTGATATGAATCTCGCAGAGAACCGTCAAAAACTTTACGAACGCATGTGCCAGAACATGCAAAAAGATCGCGCTAAACACAATATCCTTCCTCTCAGCAAATTCGGCTTAATGCAAATTACTCGGCAAAGGGTTCGTCCTGCAATGGACGTAAACACAGACGAAAAATGTCCGACATGCTTTGGTAAAGGGAAAATTAAACCGTCTATCTTATTCACTGATGCTTTAGAGAATAAAATTGATTACCTTGTAAATAAACTTGGGATAAAGAAATTTGCATTGCATATTCATCCTTATGTTGCCGCATATATCAATCAAGGTATTGTTTCGCTAAAACGAAAATGGCAAATGAAATATGGATTTGGCATCCGGATTATTCCAAATCAGAATTTAGCCTTTTTAGAATACAAATTCTACGATACCTATGGCGAAGAATTAGACATGAAGGAAGAATTCGAAATCAAATAATATCTTTATCTAAATTACAAAAAGTGAAATCATGAGTCTTATCCAGAAAAGGTTTTTGATTTCACTTTTTTTATACTGACATTTCTCTCATTTTCTCTTCAGATTTTATTTTTTTGTCTAACTTTAATCCTCAATTCATCAAGTCATTTTTTATGAAAACAAAATATTCTTTTTTAAGCCTTTTTTTGCTTTCCTGCACTTCTTTATGGGGACAAAACGAAAGCTATCAATTCACCACAGTAGTCAATCAGCCGGCTACATCTGTAAAAAACCAAGCCATAAGTGGAACTTGCTGGTGCTTTGCAACAACATCTTTCATCGAAGCCGAACTATTACGAGAAGGGAAAGGTACTTACGACTTGTCGGAAATGTTTATTGTACGACAAAAATATTTAAATCAGTTAAAAGACAATTTCCTACGCCAAGGCAAAGGAAACATTGGGCAAGGAAGTATTTCACCAAGTTGGATAACAGCTTTCAACCAAATCGGTATTGTGCCGGAAGAAGTATATACAGGTATTAATTACAACGATACAATCCACAATCATACAGAACTTGTAGCTTATATGACAGCCATCGCCAAAGAATCTGTCAACCTTAAAACACGCAGTGAGCAATATGAACAACTAATAAACAGCCTATTTGATATCTACATGGGGAAAGTTCCTGAGAAATTCAACTATAAAGGAAAAGAATATACCCCAAAAAGCTTTGCACAAAGTTTAAGCATCAACACAAACGATTATATCATGCTGACAAGTTTTACCCATAAGCCTTATTATCAACCGTTTGAAATTGAAATACCTGACAATTGGGAACATGCAAAAATGTACAACTTGCCATTGGATGAAATGATGAGCGTTATGAATGAAGCCTTAAAACAAGGATATACAATTTGCTGGGATGGCGACGTAAGTGAAAGAGGATTTTCATATATCAATGGAGTGGCAATCAATCCTGAAGTAAATGATACAAAAAACTATAAGGATAGTGATCAGGCTCGTTGGAACCAAATAACACCTTCCCAACGTTTGTCGGAAGTATATCAATTCAAACGCCCTTATCCGGAAATCGATGTAACACCGGAAATACGCCAACAAGGATATGAATCGTACACTACAACAGACGATCATCTGATGCACATTACAGGTATTGCAACCGATCAAAACGGAACGGTTTATTACATAACCAAGAACTCATGGGGAGCAAACAGCAATCAATTTGGTGGATACCTCAACATGTCTGAAAGCTATGTACGTGCAAAAACCATCTACATTATGTTACACAAAGATGCTTTACCCAAAGAATTAAAACAAAAATTAAATATCCAATAACAATCAAGACAAAGGTTTCTTACGAACAACGACAAACACAAGCATTATTAAAGCCTTCCTTTTTTATTTTGTTTTGTCTACAAAAGAAAAAAGAAGGCTTTTAT
>DXCG01000073.1 GCA_019116145.1 Candidatus Phocaeicola gallistercoris | reverse complement strand
TTTTAGTTTACCTTGTGGTTTACATTTTATAGCGTAAAACCCGCATTTGGTTTACATTGCAAAGATATAAAATAAATCTGAACTTCCTTTATTTCAGCGATATATAAATTATTTATATTTTTCTATTTATTCCCGAGGCACACAAAAAGTATCTTTTTCATCTTAAATATTCAAATATTCCTTAAATTTCTCAACACTTGTATTCACAATCAAGCCTTCCGGAAACTCCATTTGCGAAACCAATTCTAAAGCATAATCATAATTGGCAATATCGAAAGAAATGTGGGCATCGCTCCCTAAGACTACAGGAACTTCATAATATTTGCACAAACGAAGTATTTCTAAATTATTATCACGAGCTTTTAGTTTCCCTCTACAAGGTCTTAATGAAGAATTATTGATTTCCAACAAAGTATGAGCCTCTTTCGCCGCTAACACTATAGGCTCAAAATCCAACAATGCAGTTCCGTCTCCCGGATGACTGATTATATGAATATAAGGATTCTTAATGACATCTATCAATCCCATGGTATTTTCTTCTTGTGTTCCAGGCTTATAACACAAAGAATGAATACCTGCAATCCGAATATCAAGTAACTTCATATATGATTCATCCAAATCTAAATGCCCATAAGTATCTAATATATTAATTTCCGCACCCAACAATAATTCTACTCCATACATATTACGAGGAACAACATACAAATTCCGGAAATAAATTAAATCGCATGTCCCAGGGATACCACGCGTATGTTCGGTAATCCCTAATAATTTCAGACCTATATCAGAAGCCTGTCGTGCCATTTCCTGCAATGAACTAAAGGCATGCCCGCTGGCAATAGTATGTGTATGTACATCCAATTCTATCTTCATAACTTGCTTTTTACATAGGGTCTACATCATAATATACAACCAATGAATGGAAACGCTCGTTCAAAAGGGTATTTTGCTGCACCTGCAACAAAAACATTTTCACCTTTTCCATTGAAAGTTGTTTTTCTATCTTTAAAATTATCTTTTTAATATAATATGTCTGGATCCGAGAAACTGGCGGATAATCTGGTCCTAATACTCGCCCACTCAATCCATTCTTCAATAATGTTGCCATGAAAGTGGCAGCCTCATCTAAAATCTCTTCTTTACGATGCTTCAAATAAACATAAATTAAACGACAAAAAGGCGGATATTTAAATAATAAACGCTCCTTTAACTGTTCTGTATAAAAACCGAGATAATCATTTGCAATAACCTGATGAATCAAAGACAACTCTGGAGATTTTGTTTGTAATACCACAAGCCCTCGTTTATTTTTCCTTCCCGATCGTCCTGCTACTTGAGCCATTAATTGAAATGCTCTTTCATACGATCTAAAATCCGGATAATTCAACATCGAGTCTGCATTTAGAATCCCAACAACACTCACATAATCAAAGTTAAGACCTTTCGAAATCATCTGAGTTCCTATCAAAACATCTGCATCTCTTTTCTCAAAATCAGTAATAGCTTTCTCATAAGCTGCCCGTGTACGTATTGTATCCAAATCCATTCGCACTACCCGCGCGTTGGGAAACAACACTTTGATTTCATCTTCAATTTTCTCTGTACCAAATCCTCGATGTACCAAGTCCTGACTTCCACACGCTGGGCATTCATGAGGCATTGCCTCCAGATATCCACAATAATGGCAAGATAAGCAATTGGATTTTTTATGATAAGTCAGACTTACATCACAATTCTTACATTTAGGAACCCATCCACAAATACGGCATTCCACCATTGGTGCAAATCCTCTTCTATTTTGGAACAATATAATTTGCTCTTTTGCCTCTAATGCATTTCTCATTCGCTGAACTAATAAAGGAGAAAATTGTGCAACCATTCGCTTTTTCCGTATTAATTCTCTTATATCGACCAATTCGATAAAAGGCAAACAAACATTACGATAACGCGCAGCCAATTGCACCAATCCGTATTTCCCATGCGTTGCATTATAGTAAGTTTCTATACTTGGAGTAGCCGTCCCTAACAGAACTTTTGCGTTAACCATAGAAGCCAACATAATAGCTACATCCCGGGCATGATAACGAGGTGCAGGGTCTTGCTGCTTATAAGATGTTTCATGTTCCTCATCTATAATCACCAAACCTAATCTCCGAAATGGGAGAAAAACAGAAGAACGCACTCCTAAAATAATATCAAAACAATCTTGAGCAAGTTGCTTTTTCCATATTTCCACTCGTTCTGAATCGGAAAATTTCGAATGATAAATACCCAAACGACTTCCAAAAACCAGTTTCAGGCGCTCTGTCAATTGGGTAGTCAATAATATTTCTGGCAAAAGATATAACACCTGCTTCCCCGATTTCAAAACCTTATCAATAAGATGCATATAAATTTCTGTCTTCCCACTTGCTGTTACGCCATGTAAAAGACATATATTTTTCTCACGAAAGACAGCCACTATTTCTTGATAAGCTTTCATCTGCATATCGCTTAAAACAGACAAAGGAGTTGCACCTGCATTCGTATCGGTCAAGCGTCCCACTTCCTTTTCATAAAGTTCACAAATGCCTTTCCTAACCAACTCGTTTAATATACTATAATTCGTATTCGATTTTTCGATCAACATCTTTCGAGAAACTTCTTTTTCTGCAAGGTGCATTGGTGACCAACCTGAAAGTTCTATATATTTCATCATCAGATGTTGCTGTTTAGGAGCACGGTTCAATGCGTCAAGTTGCAAACGAACAAATTCTTCATCTTTCATCCGTTCCGAGAATTTTACAAACACTTCACACCGAGGTCTATAAGTGCTTTTCAAAGATTCTTTTACATAAATGGCACCTTTATCCAACAACGACTTCATAACAGGCAACAAGCGTTTTACACATCTTGTTTTCGACAATTGCATAATGGTTTGTTCCGATTTCCTCAACTCATTTATAACACGTATTTCATCATCGGAGAAAGCAAGTCCAAAATCATATTCTGAATTTATACTTATTAATGTTTCACTTTCCATTTTCAAACCAGACGGCAATGCCGCTTTATACACATCACCTAATGTACAGAGATAGTAATCGGCTATCCATCGCCATAAATGATATTGGCTTCCCAATACAATAGGACCATCATCGAGCACATCTGTTATACCCTTTATCACACAGTTTTGAGGTGGAGCATCGTGCACCTTTATTACTATACCCGTATAATATTTTTTTACGCCAAAAGGCACAACCACCCGACATCCTTCTTGAACTTTATGAATAAAATCGGGAGGTATCGAATACGTAAAGACTCCGGCAATAGGTAAAGGCACTATGACATCCACAAACTTTTCCATAGTACAAAAGTACAAAAATCTATTTCATACCGTTTGTGATACATCATAAAGTTTTATAGCTTTGCACAAAGTCTTTTTAATCATCACTTTATGAAAAATTACAAAATTGGAATTATCGGATGCGGTCACATTGCACAAAAAATGGCTGCAACATTGAAAGACATGTTAGGAGTAGAAAGCTATGCTGCGGCATCGCGGAACAAAGAGAAAGCTCTTGCTTTTGCCAATCAATGGCAATTTCAAAAAGCATATGGCTCATACAAGGAACTTATTAACGACCCGGAAGTTGATTTGATATATATTGCAACTCCCCACACGATGCACTATGATAATGCCCGGATGTGTATTGAAAACGGGAAACCTGTATTATGCGAAAAGGCTTTTACCGCAAACGCCAAACAAGCCGAAGCATTATTAAATTTATCCAAAGAAAAGAATGTTTTCATCACAGAAGCAATATGGACGCGTTATATGCCTCTTTCCCTAAAGATGCAAGAATTGTTAAAACAAGGAGTCATCGGAAATCCACGCACGTTATCAGCCAATTTAAGCTACGTCATCAATGATAAAGAACGTGTCATACGACCAGAGCTTGGCGGAGGTGCCTTACTGGACATCGGAATCTACACACTAAATTTTGCAGCGATGGCATTTGGCAGTGAAATTGCTGAAACTTTTTCTGCCTGCCAGAAAACAGATACAGGAGTAGATGCACAAGAGAATATCACATTTTTCTACAAAGACGGGAAAATGGCCAGTTTACAGGCAAGCATTTATGCACAAAGCGATCGATTAGGAATCATTGCTGGTGATAAAGGATATCTTTTAGTAGAAAACATTAACTGCCCGGAAAGTATTCACATTGTAGACGCCAATTATAAAACAATCGCTGTATATCCGGCTCCTCCACGTATTACAGGATTTGAATACCAAATCAATGCGTGTATAGAGGCTCTTGAAAACGGATGGATAGAGTCGCCTTATATGCCTCATGCCGAGACATTACGCATTATGAAACAAATGGATGCCTTACGTGCAGAATGGGGTGTTAAATTTCCTTGCGACTAAACAAAAAAGGAGACAGGAACCATATGGTTCCTGTCTCCTTTTTTATCTTTCCTTTTCCATAAGCAGAATGTCAGAACATGTAAGCCAATGAAACTTGCCAACCATTCTTTTTCATCTTTATCACCCCTTCGTAATTTTCGACTGTCGCTTTTGATAAACTTCCCAAGCCGAAATTATAGTTTACTCCCACTTGCAGATGCTGCACTAACTTAACGCCCGCACCTACATTAAATGTCGTATAACGATCTTTCAACCGGAAGCTTTCTGTAAAAGAACCATGTCCTACATTAAAACCAAATTGAGGACCAGCCAACAGATAAGCACCCAATGTTTTCCCTGCGCCAAATGTCCATTTCAAATTAACAGGTATTTCTATGGTCTTCAATGTCTGATCTATATTCGTCCTTTCATTAACATAAAAATCAGCCTCTGCACCAACTTGATTGTACAAAGCTGATACTTCTAATCCTATCCCAATAACAGGAATGGTCAATTCTGCCATCGGACCTACAAAAAAACCAGTCCGATTACTTCCTTTCATCATGTCTCCAGAGAAAGACAATGACGCAACATTAACCCCTCCTTTCAATCCAAATTGAAGAAAGCGTTGTGCTTTTGCAGGCATACTAACCAATAAACCTACAAGAACAATTATAACCGACAAATAATGCTTCATACTTATAACTATTAAATTCTTCCATTTACAAATATAAGCGAAACTATCTTAATAACAAAATCTTATCAAACCTATTTTCTCTTCCATTTCTACCATAAAACGTCTTCAAATAGAATAAACATCCATCGAACGGAGTAAAAAAACAGCCGGACCCATAAGAGGGAAAAACATCAAGAAAAACTTAACTAAATCCCTAGGAATTTTTATCCTTTTTTCAAGATATTTCCATAAAATACGCAGATAAATTTCATCACCTCTTTTCATTCATGACATTTACCTCTTATTAAGGCTGAAAAAGGCTGTTTACACAAAGGGAAAAAACTTTTTATATCATACTTTTGTCACTATATTTGCAATATGAAAGACAAGATAAAAATCATCTAATATTATTAAAAACATGAAGATTGCCACAATCATTTCTATTCAGTTTGTCTTACATAGCACTAAAATAAGAAACTTTTTGGGAGGATTGCTTGGGATTTTATGCCTTGGTACGGCAAATGCTCAAAATAATTCTTATGCACTCTTTAAAAACGATACTTTAAAAATTGGCAACAATTTGATAGAGCGTGTGTTTTTATGGAATAACGGGAATCTGATAACATGCAGCATAGAAGATAAGGAGAATCATCACAAGTGGGAAAATATATCAAATATTCCCGACTTCCAGTTTACAAAGGATATAACACAAGCCGATGATGCTGATTTAATCATTTCAAAAGAAAAGGAAACCTCTATCCATCCAGCTTATACAAGAGTTGAAGTTTACACCAAAATACAAAACATACAAACCAAAAGAGTCTTTAAAGTTTTTGACAATTGCCCGGCTATTGCATGTCATACTTTTCTAAAAGGAAATTCCACAGAAGAGATGGAACAAGAAGAGAAAATGACCAACAGTACCACCAGAAAAAACATTGAATCGGTATCGGACATGCAGCTGAGCCCAACAGCAACAACCTTAGATAAACTTTATCTGAAAGGGAAACATTGGCATACCACTTGTGTGGAATTTTTCGACGTTACCGACTGGAATAATAATCTGATACAGGAAAAAAGTTTTTTATCGTACCGTAAAACAAAACATAAAGGAAATCTTCTAATGGTTCGAGATGGAATTAGCGGAAATGGCTTTTTCTTTTTAAAAGAAGCGCCGTGTCCGGAAGCACAAATAGGATATAAAGGGGGTGATTTTATTACCGACTTTGGCACATTTGAAGTAACAGGAATGGGAATAACGCCACAAGACATAACTCCCGACCAATGGATTCCTGCCTACGGATGCGTGACAGGAGTTTACGGTCAAGGTAAATGTGATGCTTTATTTGCAATCCGCAATTACCAGAAAAACATTCGCCGACTACTGCCCGATAGAGACGAAATGATTATGATGAACACATGGGGCGACCGAAGTCAAGACACTAAAATAAATGAACAATTCTGCTTACAAGAACTGGAAAAAGGAGCCTTATTAGGAATCACACATTTTCAAATAGACGACGGCTGGCAAACCGGGAAAAGTCCCAACTCAGGCATAGCCAAAGGGTCGTTTAAAGACATATGGAACAACCCGGAATATTGGACACCCGACAAGCATAAATACCCTAATGGTTTGACTCCTATTGTAAAAAGAGGAAAAGAATTAGGCATAAAAATCGCATTATGGTTTAATCCAAGCATTCAAGAAAATTTCGCATGCTGGGAACAAGATGCCGAAGCGATTATAAAACTATACCACACCTATGGCATTAAAATATATAAGATAGATGGATTGTCAATCCCGAACAAACAAACAGAAATCAACCTTAGAAAGTTCTTCAACCGTATTTTAGAAGAAACAAACTATGAAGTGGTATTCAATTTGGATGTCACTGCTGGTCAAAGAGGTGGTTATCATATATTCAATGAATACGGAAATTTTTTTCTCGAAAACCGATATACAGATTGGCAAAATTACTATCCATACTGGACATTACGAAACCTCTGGTGCTTATCGAAATATGTCCCTGCAGAAAAACTTCAAATAGAATTCTTAAACAAATGGCGCAATACAGAAAAATATAAAAATGATATCTTCGGACCTGCAAATTATTCTTTTGAATATTTATTTGCCATTACTATGATAGCTCAACCATTAGCATGGTTCGAGAGCAGTAACTTGCCACAAGAGGCTTTCTGTCTAAAAGAACAAATACATTCATATAAAAAATTTCAGCATAAACTGCATGAAGGCATTATTCTTCCTATTGGCAATGAACCATCCGGACGCTCATGGACAGGATTCCAATCGATCAATAAACAAGGTGGATATTTTATTGTTTTTCGTGAATACCATCCGGAAACAACATGCACTATCCCAACATGGCTAAATGAAGGAGAGCTGATAAAATGTATTCCCCTACTTGGTCACGGAAAAGAGTTTACCGCAAAAGCCGGAGAAAATGGAGGAATTAGATTCTCTTTACCCAAAGAAAACGACTATGTCGTATATCAATATGAAATTATCCCACAAATTTAATACAAAGCTATATTCATAAAAATGAAACATTTTCTTATTGCTTTAATAATTGCCGCTTTTATCACACCATTCTTTTA
>DXCG01000072.1 GCA_019116145.1 Candidatus Phocaeicola gallistercoris | reverse complement strand
CCATAAAAGACTATATGATTCGAGAAATGCATGGCATGCGCGAGAAGATCACACGTGGCGACCAACTCGATTCTATCATCAAAATGGAGCCACAAGACTTCCTGATTACGCGAGGACAACAGGAAACCATGACAAGCCCCCAGCTACGAGAATATATCAACAAGCAGAAACAACGAGGATTTGCCAATATCAAAGAGTTTGAGGTGGAATATCATCGGCGCATAGCCACATCGTTTGCCGCTTTCATTCTGACCACTATCGGGCTATCTTTGTCTTCCCGCAAAGTGAAGGGAGGGATGGGGTTGCATTTGGGTATTGGTTTGGCATTGAGTTTCTCGTACATCCTGTTTCAAACCATATCGGCAACTTTTGCCGTCAACGGAAACGTATCCCCTGCCATTGCCGTGTGGATACCCAACATACTTTACCTGTTTATTGCCATTTATTTATACCATAAAGCCCCTAAATAAAAAGGAAACATTTCATATCTGAAAATCACATGAAAACACAAAGAGTAAAATCCGTAGATGTAGCAGGAGGAATCCTCATTCTCTGGGTAATGGCTTTCCATGCCATCAATCAAAGTAAAGCGTTCGGCGAGGTAGATGCACGTGTGGCGTTGCCTTTTCTGACATTCTCCATGCCTTGGTTTTTCTATAAATCGGGGTTGTTTTTCAAGACAGAAATTTCAAACCGCAACGGGTTTGTAAAAGATATGAAGAAGTTAGTAATACCTTTTCTGAAATGGAGTTTGATAGGATATGCCATGTGGCTTGCCATTAAAGCCGTCGATGGGGTACTCTCTGTGGAAACCGCTTTGATATATCCTCTCGAGACATTCGGCATTTACGGATACATTCCTGTAGATGTGCCCGCATGGTTTATGCTTTCGCTGTTTTTCGTGCGTGTCATATCCCGATACCTCATACATCGGTCGGTCGATCCCATCATCATCATTGCGGTCTGTGTATCGGGCGGATTTATACTTCATCTGCTGGACAATCCGTTGCCTTTCTACGTTCCCAATATCTTGATGGGCATTGCTTTCTTCATGGCAGGCTACCGTTTCGGTCGTCATGAAAAAAAACGATGGTTGTTTGGCATTTGCTTGGTCGGTTATCTGGCTTTCCAGTTGTTAGGGTGCTCTATTGTGGGACATCATCGTAACATCCTCCTCACAGGATATTACCTGCTATGGCCGCTGTTTGCCTACACAGGCATTGTAGCGTTCAACAATATCTGCCGCCTGATAGATGCTGCCATCTCCGGGTCTGTACATTGGAAACATCGTCCGATTGCTTTCGTGGGCGAACATACCATAACGTTGCTCGTGGCACACGCATTGGTCTATTACCCCGTCATACACTACTCCCCTCTTACTCCATGGCAAACTGTAGGGATAATCTTTGCGGGATATATTCTCGTTTTCACTCCTGTTTTACTGATAAAACGGAAAAAGCAACAAGCATAACCCTTCCCACACAGCCGAAACGTTTTTTGCTGCTTATCCTTATTTTTATCGCTGTCCAAACGCAAATGTTTCCCCAGACAAGGCTATTATAGACATCGTAAATGTATATTAGATTATAAGATGTTTTGAGACAGCCTCACGAAAAAATGCCATAAAATATTATTCCACAATTTCATGCTGTGCATACAATAACCTCATATTACCTTCCAATATTCTGAATCCACTTCCATGATCATGTATTTTCCCTCTTTTGGCGCCTGATTTATATGAACCTATACGAATGTCATACATTATCTTTCCTTCTCTAAGTAAAGTCATGAACCGTTCCAATGAAGGCTCCATATAAATATCTGCGCACTTGAAATAAAAATATTCTTCTCTGTTTTGGATTTGGGTTTCTGCTGTCACATAAAATAAGTTGTGTAATTTCTTCTTCAAGCAACATTCAACATCTTGATACGTATAGCCCACTCTATTGTCTATTAAATTACCATCCATATCGTATATACCGATTGTTATTGTTTGCGATATAGGGTTATCTAAAAGTTTAAAAGATAGTCTTTGCATGTATGTATTACGTCTGTCGGCAAAAATCGACGTATGCAGACTTTTTAAATCCAAAGCATCATCATAAGGTTCTCCATACGTATTTCTTAAATAAGTATTTGCACCTTTGGGGAAAGACGGAACTTTCGTAAACAAAGTAATGTAAGACTGGGACATGGAACGATGAGATTTAATTTCAAATCCTGCGAAATCTGGTTCTTCTAAATTATTCTCAATTACGCCTATGTAATCTTCAAAAGTCTTTCCGATACCTGTATTATTAGATCTGCGACTTTTCACAAATCCAAGATTTTTTATTGCATGAAAACGCTCTACCATTAAATCTCTATCACGATTCATATTCGACAATTTTACTGATTAATAAATCTACAAAATCTTTATCCGAAGAATAATCTTCATCCGTCAGAAACAACTTATCTACTCCTATATGAAAATATTGACAAATTGTATAAATTTGTGCAAGGGTATACTTGTGTGAATATTTTATACTTTCTATATTCCCTATAACACCGGGACTGATATCGAGAAGTCTTGCGAAATCAACTTGACTCATATTTACCTCTTTACGCAACTTTCGTATTTTAGATATTATTTCTCTTTGGAAAGATGTTTTCTTCATACTTTTATCTATTTTTGCCTAAAAGTATATTTTTCACACTTTACGTTTACACTCAATTTGCGAGTTTTTGCTATTTTTACAAACTCATTTTGAGTGTAAAGCAAATCTGATTTTATGTATCAAAGGATAATAGACAATAATTGGAATTTTAAGAATGCAAATACAAAGGAATACACACATTGTTATCATAACTATCCGGCAATGATGATTCCACAAATCGCAAGAGCATTACTTGAAAAATATTCTCCAGAACAAGGTGTAAAACTATTATTAGACCCGTATATGGGGAGTGGTACATCTTTGGTTGAAGCTTCATTAAAAGGCATCAATGCCATAGGTTCCGATTTAAATCCATTGGCACGACTAATAAGCAAGGTAAAAACGCTCCATTATGCAGAAAAACAAATAAAATATTATTTTACAGTCATTCAATCATACCTGTTTGAATATCGAACAGATTTAGTCAGAAATTCTAATTTCAACAATATCTCGAATCATAGTTACTGGTATTCAGAAGATAGTCTTTTCAGATTGTCCTACTTATCACAAACTATACAAGATTACATACCTCAAGAATATACCGATTTTTTTTATACTGCCCTTTCGGAAGTGATCAGAGAAGTTTCCTTTACACGGAATAGCGAATTTAAACGTTTTAGAATGCCTGAAGAGAAAATTGAAAAGTTTACCCCCAATGTCTTCAAACTTTTTGAAGAAAAGGTTGCTAGAAATATTCAAGGTCTGATCGAATATAATAAAGTAAAAACTCAAGCACAAATCACAATTTGTAATTTTGATAGCTGTATTGAAATACCCGAATCCATAATAAAACCACAAACGGTAGATATGGTCATTACATCACCTCCCTATGGGGATAGTAAAACAACCGTTGCCTATGGGCAATTTTCAAGATGGGCTAATGAGTGGTTTAATTTTGAAAACGCAAAAAATCTGGACAATTATCTTATGGGAGGAAAAAAACAATATGAAGAAAAATTTTGTACTTCAACTATAAGAAAGGAATTGGACGAGATAAAAGTTTGCGATACAAAACGATACAATGAAGTTATTTCTTTCTTAAATGATTACAGTGCCTCCATCACACATGTAGCAGATGTAGTCAAAAAGAAAGGTATTGTATGTTATGTAGTTGGAAATAGAACAGTCAGAGGTATAACAATACCTCTCGATTATTTTACAACCGAAATGTTTGAAAAATGCGGATTCCGGCATATAAAAACAATAGTCCGTGAAATTCCGAATAAAAGAATGCCATCGAAAACAAGTCCAACAAATGAAAAAGGAAAAAAAGTAAGCACGATGTGTCATGAATATATTGTTATTTTAGAAAAAAACAGATCGTTTTAACACAGAATCCCCCCAAAACGATAAAACACATAAAGTGTTCTAAAAATATTTTATACAGCAAACAATCAGAAACACGGTAAACCAACATGCAGCAAATGCTGTATATCGAATATTATAACTGTTTAATAGTTAAAATCTATCATATCATTATTGCGAAACCGCGAGTCTAAATTCCCCTAAAACGGAGATGAAATACAAAAAAATAGCATCGGACAGACATTTGTCCAATGCTTTTTTGCTTTTTGTTGTATTCCATTTTTATTCACTTACATACTTCTTTACTTCCGTTTAAGGAAAGAAAGAAGCCAATTCGTCGGTTGTAACATTTTTCGCAACAATAACACCACGACTGTTAATCAAATAATTCGAAAATCCTCCTTTCAAGTCGTATAAGCGAAAAACCTCCGAATCGGAGCCATCTGTTTCAACAAAACAGTCTTCGGGTGCCAACCCATCCTGTTTTACCGTTGCATGAAAAACAGATGCATAACGGTCGAAAGAAACAGATATCATATTCACCCGGTCATTTTCTTTTACCAGATGAGCCAATGCTGTATTTTTTTCTCGGGACTCTGCATCGTAACTCGCCCAAAAGCTCAATAATGTATATCCCTCACGGGTATTGTGCAGGTTGAGCATCTGCACACTGTCACGAAGTGTAAACTGAGGAGCGGTATCACCCACCGACAGTTTCTCCGTTTTAACATTCTCTCTGTTGAAAGAAAGAGAGATTAAGGAACTGAATACTAATACAACAAAAAACCATTTTACATTTTTAATCATGTAATTTGATTTTAGTTAATACTAATCCGGGACTGCCCTTTTACAGTAATTTCCTCCCCGAAAATTTTGTTATCCGACAATTTTTTTACCGTCAAAACCGTCTGTTATTTTGGAAATCCGCGGCAAATGTATATGTTTTATCTTTCATATCCTAATAAATGACCTTATTTTTTATGTTTTACAACATAATTTTACAGACAGGAAACTATTTTTATCAAGTAACAGACTCCCATGATCGGTTTCATCGGCAGTGTAATATATTTGTTTGCTTATCCCATGAAAAAACAACAAACAATTGCCAATTGTTCAGATTCTACACAAATTCATTTTACAATGTGAAATTAAAATGTATATTTGCACGAAAATTATCAAGAAACTCCATACGCATGAATATTACAGCAACCGAACTGATCTTGATTCGTATCAGTGGCATAGACCGGCCGGGACTGACGGCTTCCTTTACCGAAATACTTTCAAGATACGAAGTTGATATCATGGATATCGGGCAGGCAGACATTCATAGTACGCTTTCATTGGGTATCCTCTTTAAGTGCAATGAAAAAGACTCGGGTAACATTTTGAAAGAATTGCTTTTCAAGGCTTCCGAATTAGGAATTAATATCCGCTTTTATCCTATTTCCCGTGAAGAATATGAAGAATGGGTAGGCATGCAAGGAAAAAACCGATATATTTTAACCTTGTTGGGGCGGAAACTGACAGCACAACAACTTGCCGGAGCAACACGAATATTGGCAGAACAAGGACTGAACATCGACTCCATCCGCCGGCTGACCGGTCGTGTACCGCTGGATGAACAGAAGAACCACGTAAGGTCATGCATTGAGTTTTCTTTACGCGGGACTCCGGAAAACATCGATGTATTGCAAAGCAAACTCATGGAACTCAGCGCAAACCTCAGAATTGATTTCTCTTTCCAAAAAGATACCATGTACAGGCGGATGCGCCGACTGATTTGTTTCGATATGGACTCGACCCTGATAGAAACAGAAGTAATAGACGAACTGGCGGAACGGGCTGGCGTGGGAGCACAAGTCAGAGCCATAACCGAACGTGCCATGCGCGGAGAAATAGACTTTCAAGAGAGCTTCAAAGAGCGGGTTGCCCTTTTAAAAGGACTGGATGAGAGTGTAATGAAAGACATAGCCGAACATCTCCCCATTACAGAAGGTGCCGAACGATTGATGTATGTACTGAAAAAATACGGATATAAAATTGCTATCCTTTCCGGAGGATTCACCTATTTCGGTAATTACTTGAAAGCAAAATTCGGCATTGATTATGTATATGCCAACAACTTGGAAATTGTAGACGGGAAACTGACCGGCAGATATTTGGGAGACATCGTAGATGGGAAACGAAAAGCCGAGCTTTTACAACTCATTGCACAGATAGAAAATGTAGACATTGCACAGACCATTGCCGTAGGAGACGGCGCCAACGACTTGCCCATGCTGTCGGTTGCAGGGCTGGGCATTGCCTATCATGCCAAACCCAAAGTGAAAGCCAATGCCAGACAGTCTATCAACACCATCGGAATAGACGGAGTTTTATATTTTTTAGGCTTTAAAGATTCGTATCTCGACGAAAAAGGTAATAGTTAACTAAAGCATATCCAACAATAAAATATGAAGTTTTCAGAACTGAATTTAGAAGAGAATGTCCTCAGAGCACTCGATGCCATGAATTTTAAGGAGTGTACTCCGGTACAAGAATATACCATCCCTGTTATTTTGTCGGGAAAAGACTTAATAGGCGTGGCACAAACGGGAACAGGAAAAACAGCAGCATATTTGCTTCCTATCATCAATCTGTTAAGCAAAGGCAATTATCCTTCGGATGCAATCAATTGCATCGTCATGGCACCTACCCGCGAACTGGCACAACAAATAGACCAGCAAATGGAAGGTTTCTCGTACTTCCTCCCGGTATCGAGCGTGGCTATATACGGAGGAAACGATGGTATCCGGTTCGAACAAGAAAAGAAAGGGCTTACCCTTGGAGCCGATGTGGTAATTGCCACTCCGGGACGTCTTATCAGTCACCTGAAATTAGGATACGTAGACTTGTCGAAAGTTTCATTCTTCATCCTCGATGAAGCCGACCGTATGCTTGATATGGGATTCTACGACGACATTATGCAGATAGTAAAACATCTTCCGCAAAACCGGCAAACCATCATGTATTCGGCTACAATGCCTGCCAAAATCCAACAATTGGCTCAAACCATTTTACACAATCCCGAAGAAATAAAACTGGCTGTATCGAAGCCTGCCGAAAAAATTATCCAAACAGCTTACATCTGTTACGAGAAACAAAAATTGGGCATCATTCAAAGCCTGTTCAAACAGCAGCAACCCGAACGGGTAATTATATTCGCTTCGTCGAAACTGAAAGTAAAAGATGTCACCAAGGCACTGAGCCGCATGAAACTGAATGTAGGGGAAATGCACTCCGACTTAGAGCAAAGTCAACGCGATGAAATCATGTGCGAATTCCGTAACGGACGAATCAACATTTTGGTAGCTACCGATATTGTGGCAAGAGGCATCGACATTGATGACATACGCTTGGTGATCAACTATGACGTGCCACACGACAGCGAAGACTATGTACACCGCATCGGACGCACGGCAAGAGCCAATCACGATGGCTGTGCCATTACCTTTGTAAGCGAAGCCGAACAATACCGCTTTCGTAAAATAGAACAGTTCCTGAATAAAGATATCTACAAAATACCTGTACCGCAAGAACTGGGGGAAGCTCCTGCCTATACTCCGCCATTGCCCCGCAGCAAAGGAAGAAGAAACAATGGGAAAAGCGGATGGAAAAGAAATTCTTTCAACAACAAAAGACCGCAAAAAAACAGAAAAAAGCCGAAAGAAAACCTATAAAACTCAATGGGAAAATACATTGTTTAATGCAACGAGCATGTCAGTTTTCCGTCATAACTGATGTTCAAATCGATGTAATAACACGAAATATCATCGGGCACACACAATGACGCCCGGTAATGGTATCCGTCAGAATCGATACCCACAAAATCCATATCCGACAAAATCACTGTCTGTAAAAACGCATCAGGGAAAATGCCGGCAAACATTTCCTTACTAATGTTTTGGGCGTAAAGTTCTTCTTTCCCCTGATAAACACAAATGTGTATAATGTTGTCGTAATATATATTATCGACAATCATTCCCTCTTCTGTCATCATGGGACGTATCACTTTTTTGGTGGAAGGATTGATGAATACATATCCCCGGTAACGCACACCTTGATATACGAAAACAGAATCTTTCTCTACCACTTCCCTTATCGTATCTTGCTTCTCCTCATCCTGCTGATAGCCAAATGCAATGGTATCGTTGTCGGCTTTATGCAACGACATCAAATCGCCCACTTGAGTGTAAAAATGAAAAACATGGCTGTCTATACTGTCTATTTGGTATTTTATCTGGTCTGCTCCGTATGTCACTAATGTATCGTCGGAAATACCAAATCGGTAGGCCGTTTGCGATTGGCTTGCAAGGAACAAACTATCTTCTTTTATTTTCAACGTAGGCAAGCCGGTGTTATCGTCTATCCAAATGCCTTGCAATAATTCCATAACACGCAAGCTGTCGCTCCGCTTACGTTCTCTTTGCCTATTGCTATTTTCAATGCACGACGTAAACAAACATACGCCCAACATGATGATGACCCAATTTCTCATTTTTCAAAGTATATAATATGCTATTTCTTTTAAAACAAATATCGTCCACAAAGGAGGTACTGTCATAAATTCAACGCAAAAGTATAACAAAAAAAGATTTCACTTACAAAAAAGAGAAAAAATAAGAAAAAATACTATATTTGCATTATGATTGATTTGGTAAAACATATTGAAACACTATTATTGGAAAACGATTGTGTAATCGTCCCGGGATTGGGAGGATTCATTGCACATTATCATACGGCTACTTTCAATAAAGAAAAAAATGAATTCAATCCGCCATACAGAAGCATCGGTTTCAATCCACGCCTTACGATCAACGATGGCTTGTTGGCACAATCGTACATGCAGGCTTATAATACCGATTTTTCTGATGCAACCCGAAAAATAGCCAACAGTGTAGAACGGCTGAAAAAAGAGTTGTATGAACAAAGCAAAGTTGAATTATCCAATATAGGGACTTTATATTACAACATAAATGGCATTTACGAGTTTGAGCCCCAAAAGGACGGATTCTTTACGCCGTCCGTCTACGGATTGGGTACTTACACTTTCCCCAAGCTGAAACCGCTTGCCTCCAAAGCTGCTATTCCGCAAACTCGGAAAATCCGTATCCATCCTAATTCCTATAACCGGTGGATAAAAAATGCTGCCGGCATTGCTGCTGCCATTATCTTGTTTTTCCTGTTTTCCACACCCATAGGAAATACGTACATAGACGATATAAGTTACGCATCATTAGGAACGTCCAATTTGTTTGATGCTATTCGCGACCAATCAGCTGCGACACGTGTTGTACAATCGACCGGCCATAAGCAAACCGTCAAATCGGTGTCTGGACAGCAACATGTAAAAAAACAAGTATTGGCTAAAGAAACAATTGCCAAAAACAATGTAAACACACTAAAACCAATAGCTGTAAAAACAGAAAAAGTAGCTCCTCCAAAATCTGAACCGAAAAAAGTCCGGCCACATACAGAAAAGGCTACACCAGAAACAATCCAACCGGCACCTGCAACTGTGAGGAAAGACAAAGGCAGTTTCATTATTGTGGCAAGCCTTACCACAGCGAAAGATGCGCAAAACGAAGTGAAAAAGTATCAGAAACAAGGATATAAAGATGCACAAATGTTGGAATCGAAAGGAAGATTCCGCGTGGCTCTGTATCAATTTGATACAAAGGCAGACGCATACATAAAAGTTCAGGAATTGAAAAAGAATCCAATATTCAGCACAGCATGGGTATTTACATCCAAGTAAAAACTTTAAATTCCGATAAAGATGAAAAAAATCAGATGTCCTAAATGCGACAATTATATTTTATTCGATGATACCAAATATGAAGAAGGGCAATCGCTTGTCTTTGTTTGTGATAACTGTAAAAAACAATTTTCCATCCGCATAAAAAAAATAAGCGGGTCAGGTTCCGATACGAATCCGACTTCCCCGTCCAACGAATTCGGCAAACTGGTTATTATAGAAAATGCATTCGGATATAAACAAGTATTCCCTTTACACGAAGGTGATAACATCATAGGCAGACGGAACAGGGGTACGGAAGTTGATATCCCTATAGAAACAAACGACCCCAGTATGGACCGCCGCCATTGCATCATCAATGTCAAAAAACAAAAAGACGGAAAAATTGCTTTCACGCTAAGAGACAATGACAGTATAACAGGTACCTTTCTCATGAATGACCTATTAGGTCCTAAAGATAGAATACGTATCGAAGATGGTTCTGTCATCACAATAGGAGCCACTACTCTTATTCTTCAGAAAGCAGGCGAACAGTAAAAACACTTACATCGCCAAGAAAATAAAAAATCAACCTAATACTTAATAAAACGAACTATTACTTATGGCTTTCACAAACAACGTAATGATTGTACGCCACAAATTGTTAGAAAGATTAGTTGCGTTATGGAAAGAAAATCTGTTAGTTGAAAAAATAGACCGGGTGCCTTTAGAATTCAGTCCCCGACGTTCACAACCCGTAGGCCGTTGCTGCATACATAAGGAACGTGCGGTTACAAAATACAAATCATTGCCGCTGTTAGGATGGGACATGACCGATGAAGACGATGAATTGACTCCACTCTCCGAATATGCCAAACGTGCATTGGCACGTACCCATAAGGTAAAAGACAATATTTTATGTGTAATAGATGAAGCATGCTCGTCGTGTGTTCAAGTTAACTACGAGGTAAGTAATCTTTGCCGGGGATGTGTTGCCAGAAGCTGCTATACCAACTGCCCGAAAGAAGCAATTCATTTCGACCCCAAAACTGGTCAGGCTCACATCGATCACGATACATGTATAAGTTGCGGACTTTGCCATAAAAACTGCCCGTACCACGCCATTGTCTATATCCCCGTGCCGTGCGAAGAAGCATGCCCGGTTAAAGCCATAGCGAAAGACGAAAGGAACATAGAACACATCGATGAAAGCAAATGCATCTATTGCGGGAAATGCTTAAAAGCATGTCCCTTCGGAGCCATATTTGAAATCTCTCAAGTGTTCGACGTCCTTGAGGCTATCCGGAAAGGAGAACAGGTCATAGCTATCCCTGCCCCATCCATATTGGGACAATTCAATACGACAATCGAGCAAGTATATGGAGCATTCAAACAAATCGGCTTCACCGATGTAGTGGAAGTTGCCGAAGGTGCTATGCAAACAACAAGCAACGAAGCCCACGAATTGCTTGAAAAACTGGAGGAAGGACAAAAATTTATGACTACCTCCTGCTGTCCTTCCTACATAGAGCTGGTAAACAAACACATACCATCGCTAAAACCTTACGTATCCGGCACAGGATCTCCTATGTATTATGCGGCACGCATTGCAAAGAAAAAATACCCCGATGCGAAAATCGTGTTTATAGGTCCGTGTATCGCAAAACGGAAAGAAGCCCAAGGTGATGAATGTGTGGACTTTGTAATTACATTCCTTGAAATGAATTCCATTTTTAAAGGTATGGGAATCGACTTGACGCAATCTGAAACATATTCTATTGCATACGAATCGGTAAAAGAAGCCCATGGCTTTGCACAAGCAGGCGGAGTGGCAGGTGCTGTAAAATCTTACTTAGGTCCGAAAGGAGCACACATCAAAACACTCCAGTTTTCCGATTTCAATAAAAAATCAATTGGCCAAATGCGTGCATGGGGAAAAACCGGTAAAGTAGATGCACAATTTATCGAGATGATGGCTTGCGAAGGTGGATGTGTAACTGGTCCCGGAGCTTTCAACGATCCGATATCAGGGAAACGTCAACTGAATCAAGATTTGTCACAACGAACACATTCCTACGAAAAAGAAAAAGAATAACCCGACCCTTTTTATATGAAAAGTTTAATAGAACGTTTATATAAAAAGCAGACACTATCTTCCGAAGAACTTCATGTTCTTTTAGAAAATTGTGACGACTATCATTTAAACCTTATCAACAAACTGGCACAAACGGTAGCACAAACACATTTTGGGAAAAAGATTTTCGTCCGAGGACTGATAGAAATAGGGAATTGCTGCCATAACAACTGCTATTATTGCGGCATTCGGAGTGGAAATAAAACATTGGAACGATACAGGCTATCGGAAGAAGATATTTTGGATTGTTGCTACAACGGATACCAATCGGGATTCCGGACCTTTGTCTTGCAAAGCGGAGAAGACCCTTTTATGACCGATGAAAAAATTACCGCCATTGTTTCCGCCATTAGGAGAAACTTTCCCGATGTTGCCATTACTTTGTCATTGGGAGAAAAGGAAGCTGGAAGCTATAAAAAATTCTACGAGGCAGGAGCCACCCGGTATCTCCTTCGGCATGAAACATACAATCAGGCACATTACAACATGCTACATCCGTGCTCTATGTCACTAAAGAAGCGTTTGGAGTGCTTATACGAGCTAAAAGAAATCGGATATCAAACCGGAACAGGAATCATGGTAGGAAGTCCGTTTCAAACAATAACACATTTGGTCGAAGACATTCTTTTTATAAAAGAGTTTTGCCCTGAAATGATTGGGATAGGTCCGTTCCTCCCCCACCATCAGACACCATTTGCCGACAAGCCTTCCGGTACATTGAAGCAAACGCTGCTTTTATTGTCTGTTTTCAGACTGATGCACCCTTATGCTTTAATACCCGCAACGACAGCTTTGGCAACATTGGCTGCCGACGGACGAAAGAAAGGTATTTTGGCAGGAGCCAATGTGGTTATGCCTAACCTATCGCCACCCGTACAACGCAAAAAGTATGAATTATACGACCATAAGGCTTGCACAGGAGCCGAAGCTGCAGAAGGTCTTTCCTTATTGGAAAAAGAACTGCAACAAATAGGTTACACAATCAGCAAGGATAGAGGAGATTATAACGATTTAACCCGGAAACAAAAAAATGTATCATAAAACATCATCACATGCCACAGAGTTTATCAGTCATGAGGAAATCGTGAATACACTTAGCTATGCAAAAGCAAACTGTAACAACCGTGTCCTTATTCAGGAAATTCTCGAGAAAGCACGTTCGTGCAATGGACTGAGCCACCGGGAAGCTGCCGTATTATTGGAGTGTACCGATAAAGAACTGATAGCTTCCATTTATGAACTGGCAAAAAACATCAAGCAACATTTCTATGGAAACAGAATTGTTATGTTTGCACCACTGTATTTGTCCAATTATTGCATCAACAGCTGTGTGTATTGCCCTTATCACATAAAGAACCAAACAATAACACGCAAAAAACTGACGCAAGACGATATTCGCAAAGAAGTTATGGCACTGCAAGACATGGGACATAAACGATTGGCCATCGAAGCGGGAGAAGACCCTAAAAACAATCCTATCGAATACATATTGGAATCGATACAGACCATTTATGATATCAAACATAAAAACGGAGCCATCCGACGTGTCAATGTCAATATTGCCGCAACAACCGTGGAAAATTACCGCAAGTTGCACAAGGCAGGCATAGGTACTTATATTTTATTTCAAGAAACTTATCATAAAGAGAACTACGAAAGGCTCCATCCACACGGTCCTAAAAGCGACTATGCTTACCATACCGAAGCCATGGACCGCGCCATGCAAGGCGATATAGACGATGTAGGAATCGGTGTTTTGTTCGGGCTTAATACTTATCGGTACGACTTTGTCGGGCTATTGATGCATGCCGAACATCTTGAAGCTACTTACGGTGTGGGACCACATACCATCAGTGTCCCGCGTATTTGTCCTGCAGACGATATCCATGTGTCCGATTTCAAAAATGCCATTTCCGATGAAATATTCCAGAAAATCGTAGCTGTTCTCCGTATCAGTGTCCCATACACAGGAATGATTGTCTCCACACGCGAATCGCAGCAAGTACGGGAAAAAGTTTTGGAGCTGGGAGTCTCACAACTAAGCGGAGGGTCGCGTACCAGTGTCGGAGGGTATGTACACAAAGAAACACTTAATGAAAATTCTTCCCAATTCGACATCAGCGATCATCGTTCTCTTGATGAGATTGTAGCATGGCTGATCAGGTTGGGATATATTCCCAGCTTCTGCACAGCTTGTTATAGAGAAGGAAGAACAGGAGACCGATTTATGTCTCTTGTGAAAACCGGTCAGATAGCCAATTGCTGTACACCCAACGCCTTGATTACTTTACAAGAATTTTTAGAATACTATGCATCGGAAGCAACCCGCAAATCGGGTTATGAATTTATCCGTGCACAAACAGAACAAATACCACATCCCGCCATCCGAAAAAAAACAATTGAATATTTACAATCCATCACTCAAGGAGAACGGGATTTCCGGTTTTAAAATAAAAATAATCTTCTTTTATATGCAATATACACCACGCTCTAACCAACTGCATATCGGCTTGTTTGGAAAACGCAATAGCGGAAAATCATCGCTGATCAATGCAATCACCCGTCAAAATACAGCAATCGTATCGGATGTACCCGGCACTACTACCGACCCGGTACGCAAATCGATGGAATTACAAGGAATCGGTGCATGCGTCTTGATTGACACTCCCGGAATAGACGATTCCGGAGAATTGGGAGAGATGCGTGTGAAACAAACGTTACGCGTCACTCACCAAGTTAATATTGCAATAATGGTATGCTCTGACGTACACATCGACCAAGAATATGAATGGAGCAAAAAATTAGACGCCAAAGGAATACCGGTTGTCTGGCTTATAAATAAATGCGACTTGCTTACAACAACCGATGATATTAAACAAGAAATAGAAAAAAGATGCGGTCAGTCGCCGATCATTGTCAGCGCATTTACACGAAAAGGCATAGACTTTCTATTGCAAAAAATAAGAGATATTGCTTCCGATACAACCACTCCTTGCATTGTAAGCAAGACATTGGCAAACCAAGGAGATACAGTCATGTTGGTCATGCCGCAAGACAGTCAGGCTCCGAAAGGCAGGCTTATTTTACCTCAAGTGCAAACCATAAGAGAATTACTCGACAGGAAATGCTTGGTAATGAGTTGCACGACCGACCAAATAGACAATATGCTGCACACATTGAATCGACCTCCGAAACTTATTATAACCGATTCGCAAGCCTTCAAAACCGTATATGATAAAAAGCCAGAAGAAAGTAAACTAACCTCGTTTTCCATTCTTTTTGCCAAACAAAAAGGAGATATAGATTACTACATGCAAAGTGCAAGATGTATTTCCCGGTTGAATGAAACTTCGCATGTACTCATAGCTGAAGCATGTACACACGTACCCGATACAGAAGATATAGGTCGAATAAAAATCCCCCTCCTGTTACGCAAACATGCTGGGGAGCATCTGCACATCGACCATGTATCCGGAAATGATTTCCCGGAAGACCTGTCGCAATACGATCTTATCATCCACTGCGGAGCATGTATGTTCAACCGGCAATACGTATTGCAGCGTATTTCGCAAGCACGCAGGCAACATATTCCCATGACCAATTATGGTGTAGCAATAGCTTTTCTTTCCGGGATAATAGACAAAATAGACTATTGATAAGTCATGACACAAAAAAAGATGCAAATCCTGTATAACGGTCTTTGCATCTTTTTTTGTTCGTTTGTTACGCAACTAAGCCATCGTTCCACCTACAATATCAAGCAATTCGTTGGTAATAGCTTGCTGACGTGTCTTATTATACTGTACCGTCAAGTCTTTCAGCAGTTCATTTGCATTGTCGGTTGCCACTTGCATAGCCACCGTACGGGCAGCATGTTCTGCAGCAGCCGAATCGAGCAATACCGTATAAATTTTCATATGCAGTACTTTAGGCAACAACTTTTGAATGACTTTTTCTACCGATGGCTCGATAATATAATCGGGTAATATATTCATACCTGTACCCTTTTCTTGCTTTTCACTCTTTTTCTCCTCCGTAGAAAGATCGATAGGCAAATATGTTTCGCGAGTCAAAACTTGAGTGGAAGAAGATTTAAAGTGATTGTACAATAAAACAACTTCCTGTATTTCATCGTTCATATACCGCTCTATCAGTTCGCCTGCCAAGTCGGATGCTTCATTATAATTGGGCTTTCCGCTCATATGCTGATAATCGCCCATTGGAGTTATTTTCATCTTTTTCACCGCATCGGTAACTTTCCTTCCAATCGGATAAACCAAGATATTTTCTATTCCAATGGTTTTAGAATATTCTTCAACCACTTCAGACAGATGACGAATAATATTCAGATTGAACCCTCCGCACAAACTACTGTTTGAAGCAAATACTACGATGGCAACTTTTTTCACATCACGTTTTACGACAAAAGGCGATTCTATGGATAGTTCCGCATTTAAAAAGCTTGTAAGAATGCGATGCAACCTGCTTTCGTAGGGAAGCATATTCTCTATCGCTTCTTGTGCTTTGTGCAACTTTGCAGAAGCCACCATTTTCATTGCTGAAGTGATTTTCAGCGTCCCATTGATGGAGTTTATTCTTCCTTTTACTTCTTTCAGTGATGCCATGACTATTGATTATCTTTTACTTTAAATTGTTCTGCCGTTTCTTGGGCAACCTTCTCTATTACAGCAGTAATATCATCTGAAATTTTTCCCTTTGCCAGTTCATCCAATACATCTTTCTTATGACTTGCACGCATTACAGTCAGGAAAGCATCTTGGAAAGCACGGATATTTTCGATGGGTACATTACGCATTAAAGCATGCGTACCACAATACAAAATAGCAACTTGTTCTCCAACAGGCATAGGTGAATATTGCGGCTGAATCAGCAACTGATTGTTCTTACGTCCACGGTCAATAGCCATAGCTGTAACAGGGTCCATATCACTGCTAAACTTAGAGAATGCTTCCAGTTCACGATACTGCGCTTGGTCAATCTTCAATGTACCGGCAACTTTCTTCATACTTTTCACTTGCGCACTACCTCCTACACGAGAAACCGAGATACCGACATTGATAGCAGGACGGAAACCTTGATTGAACAAATCGGTTTCCAAGAAAATCTGACCG
>DXCG01000071.1 GCA_019116145.1 Candidatus Phocaeicola gallistercoris | reverse complement strand
AGCCAACATAATGATTCTTCCTCCTTATGATATGATGTATCGGGTTAAGTCGTTCAGTGAAATACGTCCCTCGTAGATTGCTTTCCCGAATACCACGGCAGGTATTCCTGCATCGTCCAATTGTAAAATATCGTCCAAGCAACTTATTCCTCCGCTTGCTATCAGATAAAGTTCCGGGTATGTTCCCATAATTTCTTTATAGAGTGGGAAAGCAGCTCCGCGAAGCATGCCATCGCGACTGATGTCAGTACATAAAACTTTTGTAATTCCTTTTTTTATATATTGGTCGAGAAACGGCATCAATTCCAACGGACTTTCTTCTTTCCATCCGCTTATGGCGATGCGGTTCTCTTTCACATCGGAACCTAAAATGATTTTTTCGTTGCCATACGTATTCAGCCATGCATCGAACAGCTCAGGATTCTTTACCGCCACGCTACCCAGTGTTACCATTTGTGCACCACTGTTGAAAGCAATATCTATGTCTTTTGCCGTTTTGATGCCACCTCCGAAGTCGATGGTCAATGATGTATGCGTGGCAATCTGCTCCAACGTGCGGTAATTGACCACATGCTGTGAGGCAGCCCCGTCGAGGTCAACCACATGTAGCCGGCGCATACCATGTGCTTCGAATGCTTTGGCTACTTCCAAAGGGCTTTCATTGTAGACCTTTTTCGAATCGTAGTTGCCTTGCGACAGGCGAACACATTTTCCGTCAATCACATCGATGGCAGGAATCAGTTCTATCATAGTTGAAATATTGTTAAGTTCGTTCTAAAAAATTCTGTAATATCCGTTCGCCTATTTTCCCGCTTTTTTCCGGGTGAAACTGTGTGGCATAAAAGTTGTTTTTATGCAAAGCCGAACTGAAAGGCAAAATGTAGTTGGTTTGTGCTGCGGTAAATTCGTTTAGCGGAACATAAAAGCTATGGACAAAGTACACAAATTCTTCTTTGTCGAAGCCGTGGAACAGGATATTGTCCTTGCAGCAGAGGGTATTCCACCCCATGTGCGGCACTTTGTCTTCATGACGTTCCGGAGTAAAACGCTTCACATCAGCATTGAAAATGCCCAAGCACTGTACGTTTCCTTCTTCCGAATAATTACACATTAGCTGCATACCCAGACAGATGCCCAGTACAGGTTGCTGCAAATCGGCGATCAACCGGTCGAGCCTATTGGAACAAAGATATTCCATGGTGGTTTTCGCTTCGCCTACGCCCGGGAAAATAACCTTGTCTGCACTTCGGATAATTTCTTTGTCGGCTGTAACAATGGGTTCCACTCCCAAGCGGCGCAGCGCATAATCTACCGAAAAGATATTCCCTGCATTGTATTTGATGATTACTACCTTCATGTTTTTCTGTCTGTTTCTGTAGTTTTTTGCAAAAATAACAATTTATTGAATAAATCATCTTTTCAGTAATAAAAAGTTTGCTTTTTCAAGGAAAAGCCATCATAAGCCTTGTATCAGCCTACTCTTCGGTTTCAAAAGAAAACATATTGGAGGGAAGTGTACGTTGCAGCGGCGTTACTTTTACGTCTTGCCCTACGGTGATACCTTGCTTTTGGAAAGCATTTACAACTGTTTGAAGCGCTATGTCCGGTCGGTTATTGTCTTTGCTTAAGTGGCAAAGCCATACATGTTGCAACCCGGGAGGGAAGTGGCAGGCAAGATAATATGCCATTTCACGGTTGCACATGTGCCCGTTCGGGCTGGCTATCCGCTCTTTCAGCCGAATCGGATAAGGTCCCGTTTGCAACATTGCTTCATCGTAATTGGCTTCTATGATCAGGTAATTCGTCCGTTGGATATATTGTGCCACCTCTTCTGTTATATGCCCGATGTCTGTAATGAAAGAAAACACTTTTCCACCCGTTTCAATGCAAAACCCGCAGTTGTCGGTCGCATCGTGTGGCACATCGAAGCAGGTAATGGTGAAGTCGGCTATTTGTAATGTTTCTTTTTTTCGGATAAACCGTTTATGTACGTCCGACAGTTTTTTTGTCATGCCATAATTGCGGTCTAAGCCCTCGTGTACTTCCCGTGTGGTATATACGGGGATGTTGAATTTTTCGGCAAGATGTCCTACTGCTTTGATATGGTCGGCATGGTCGTGTGTCACCAGTACACCACGAATATGTTCCATTTTTATGCCATAATTCTTAGCTATTTTCTGTATGTTGCGGATACCAATTCCGGCATCAATAAACAATCCGTGTGCTTTTGTCCCCAAGAAGTAACAATTTCCGCTGCTGCCGCTTCCAAGGCTCATAAATTGTATGTTCATAAAACTCGTGGTCTTTTTTTTATTTCTGAAGTCGTTTTCTTCGAAACGTCAAGAAATGTTTTCCTGTTTTTCCCGACAAATTGCAAAAGTACTAAAAATATCACATGCTAAAGTCTCGGAGGTTGTCTTTTTTACCTTGTTATCATTGTGGATCGTTGCTTGAAATTTACATAAAAACGCCGTGCGTAATTAAACAAATTTAAACATTCATTTGGATAAAGTATTGAAAATATGTTTATGTTTGCAGTAAGAATTAAATAAATAGTATGATAAACACGAAATTGTTAACGATTGTTGTTCCTATATACAATGAAGAAGATTGTTTATGTCCTTTATTGGAACGTTTGCAAAATGTAATGCGTGCATTGCCCTGTAAAGTGGAATGGCTATTTGTAAACGATGGAAGCACAGACCGCTCGTTGGCTATATTAAAACAAATGCAAAGGGAAGATACGCGTGTGGCAATAATTGATCTCTCTCGCAATTTTGGTAAAGAACGTGCTATGTGTGCCGGGATTGATTATGCAAAAGGTGATGCATTGGTTATTCTTGATGCCGATTTGCAAGACCCTCCCGAACTGATACCTCGTATGTTATCGGAAATAGAAAACGGATACGATGATGTGTATGCCTGTCGCACCGTCCGTAAAGGGGAAACATATTTTAAATGTTGGTCAGCAAAAATGTATTATCGCTGTTTACACTATTTGTCCGATATACCAATCCAAGAAGATACAGGCGATTTTCGTATGCTCAGTTCAAAGGCGATTTGTGCTTTGCGCCGTTTGGATGAGAGTGAACGGAATATGAAAGGTCTTTTTTCTTATATCGGTTTAAAGAAAAAAGCTATTTATTATGAACGCGATGCACGGGTGGCGGGGGAAACGAAATGGAGCTACAGTAAATTGTTCGATCTTGCAATAAAAGGACTGACCTCGTTTTCGGTTCTTCCTTTACGGTTTGTTTCATTCATGGGATGTATGGTGTCGCTCATTGCTTTTGTTTATCTGTTGGTTGTAGTAGTCAAAGCTTTACTTTATGGCGATCCTGTAGCAGGTTATCCATCGTTAATGGCTGTACTATTATTTTTAGGTGGTACAATTATGTTAGCCTTAGGCATAATGGGAGAATATTTGGGTATTATTTATAAAGAAAGTAAGCATCGCCCTGTTTATTATATCAATGAATATCTTCCGATGCGGAACGAATATAGTGAACCGATTAATCCAGAAAAGAAAGGGGGTATTGTGTCATGAGTCGTTTATCTGTCAAGTCTTACGTGCATGTATCGTATGCGATGTATCTCTTTTTTGCAATAATTTGCGTTGCTGTTTATTTCCCAATCTTTAGTAATGGCTTTCTTTATCATTGGGATGATCAATGGATGGTGTTGAACAAATATACAGATGGTGGATGGACAGTTGATAATTTATGGCACATATTTACTGATTTTTATGGAGGACAATATGGTCCGTTTACAGAATTAAATTATCTGATAATTTATACTTTTTTCGGTTACGACCCGTTTTATTTTCATTTGGCAAGTCTGTTATGGCATATAGGTTGCGTTTGTTTTGTGTGGAAACTTTTGGTCTCTTTATTGCGTATACATGGTGGTATGAATGAAAAAAGCATTTACCTAATATCGTTTATAACGACATTGTTATTTGCTATACATCCTATGAATGTGGAACCTGTTGCATGGATCAGTGCAGTAAAAATTCCGATTTATGCATTTTTCTATTTGCTGGGATTGTTATGTTATGTGCATTATGTTTCATCTCATAAATTTCGTTACTATCTTTTCACTATAGTTTGTTTTGTTTGTTCTTTTTTAGGAAAAGAACAAGCCGTAACATTTCCATTGGCTTTACTTATTGTCGATTGGTTTTCCAACCGGAAAATGAAAAGTAGTGAAGTATGGAGTGAAAAAATTGTATTTTTTATAATGGCTCTTTTTTTCGGTTTGATTACGATTTTTTCACAAGGCATAAGTCAAAATGATACTATATATTCATTGGGGAAACGACTTATCTTTGCATGTTATGCAATTATAGAGTATATAACGAAAAGTTTGATACCTTTAAAATTGAATTATTTATATCCTTTCCCATTCTTATCCGATGAAGATATTCCTCTAAAGTATTATCTCTATCCTATAATTGTATGTTGTTTATTAAGTTGGGTTGTTATGTATAGGAAGAATAGATATATCGTATTAGGTATATTGTTATTCTTTCTTAATTTGATTGTGTCGATACATATTCTTCCAATGTCTCGTCATGCAATTATAGCTGACAGGTATTTATATTTAAGTTATGTGGGAATTGCTTTCTTAATAGCGTATGGTATTCATATTGTATGGGAGAAACATAAAAAAAGACATCAGTGTCTTGCTTGTATATTTCTGCTGATATATAGTTTGTACTTTTCAACTTATACTTATTTATATGCGCAAAAATGGGAAAATACATCGAGTGTAAAAAAATATATTAAAGAGTTGATAGAACAACGTGATAA
>DXCG01000070.1 GCA_019116145.1 Candidatus Phocaeicola gallistercoris | reverse complement strand
GCGGAACTGATATCATCGCCTGGATTATCAACAAATACAAAGACGTGACGTTGGGACGGATGATGATGTATTGCGACATCGTCATCATTTCGTCGTGCTATTTCATCTTCCACGACTGGAGGCGCGTACTTTTCGGCTTCTGTGTATTGTTTATTATGAGCATTGTCATCGATTACGTGATTAATAGCGCACGCCAGTCGGTGCAGTTCCTCATCTTCTCGAAAGAATACGAAAAGATAGCCGAAGGTATCTCCACCAAGATAGACCGTGGCGTTACCTTACTCAACGGCCAAGGCTGGTACAGCAAACAAGACATCAAAGTAGTTGTAGTCTTGGCTAAGAAGACCCAGTCTCTTGATATTTTCCGCCTCGTGAAAGACATCGACCCGAACGCCTTCATCTCGCAAAGCAACGTAGTAGGTGTTTACGGCGAAGGCTTCGACAAACTGAAAGTAAAATGAATTAGAATTAAGGGAGGTAAAGAATAAAAGAAGGTAAAGCTAAATAGGTTTATTATCCCTGATTATTAATACTTTAATTAAGTACTTTACCTTCTTTACTTCTCTTGTACTTTAATACTTAAAAATATGAAGAACCTCGTTTTTGCAACCAATAACGCGCACAAGCTCGAAGAGATACGCGCTATTCTTGGCGATAAAATAAATATCCTAAGTCTGAATGATGTTGATTGTCATGCCGATATTCCCGAAACTGCCGATACATTAGAAGGCAATGCCCGCCTGAAAGCCGAATACATTTATCTGCATTACGGAATGGACTGTTTTGCCGATGATACAGGACTCGAAGTGGAAACCCTCAATGGTGCACCGGGCATTTTTTCGGCACGCTATGCAGGCGGAGCGGGACACGACTCGGAAGCCAATATGCGCAAGCTGCTCGCCGAATTGGAAGGAAAAACCAACCGGAAAGCCCAGTTCCGCACCGCTATCTGCCTCATCGAAAGCGGACAAGAACATTTGTTCGAAGGTATCGTACATGGAACTATCTTACAAGAAAGACGTGGAACCGCAGGCTTTGGCTACGACCCAGTCTTCCAACCCGAAGGCTACACCGAAACCTTTGCCGAAATGGGAAACGAAGAAAAGAACAAAATCAGCCACCGTGCCCGTGCAGTGCAGAAACTGGTAGAATATTTGAATACATAGGTATTTAAAATAATGTAGGGACGAATTTTCGTCCCTACATTATTTTGAAAATTTATAAATCATCACCTTGGGCTTTATTATATTCATTGTCATAGTACATTACTATGTGGAAACTTCCAAAATGTTCAACAATCATGAACCAGACACATTTTTTTGATGTAGTATCTAACGCATATGAAGTCATATTCTTCATTACTTCTTTTTGTTCTTCTTCTGTCATATTATTTAGTTCTTCTCTTGTGTATTTTGAAAGCATGTTTTGCACCATAGATGCAGAATCAGGTATCTGATAGAAAATTGCTTCATAGCGTTTGTTATGTACCGTTATTTCATAAGAGATATCTTCATCTTCAGGTATTGAGAGATCTTCAGATAATGATATATATTTCTTATTGTTTTTAAATTGTTGATAAAGAGTGTTGAATTTTATTCGGATATTAGTTTCATTCATGGTTGCATTAGTATCAGAAATAAAAATTCGATAGACTTTATTGTTGTTTGTCACAACAGAGATATTGACATCCATTCCATTAAATTCTCCTTCTAATACCTCCTTGTCATACGAACTTTCTGTAAACCCTTTCTCTTTTAGTTTTTTTATCATTTCTGATTTTGTCCCGTCAACAGGGATTCCGAGGAACTTGGTTACATCTTTTTGCGCATACATAGCGAGCGAGAATACCAGCAGCACTGCAAGTGATAAGATTTTTTTCATGATAAAAAGTGTTTTTCGTTGCTCTCCAGTACCCAAAGGACAGATTATAAAACGGAAGCGTGGCACTGCTATGAACCACGTCTTAAAGTGCAGGCCCTGAGAAAACCTAAATCAACAGATATGGTAATAGCAGCCCACGCTATGACGTGGGAACTGCTACGCCGACTTCTTGTTGATTTTCGTGGTAAGTTTCTCAGGCTTCGCACTTACAAGATGCAGACATAACGCTCCTTATTTTCAAAAAATCGGCAACTCGCTTAGCTATCTGCGGGTTGCACGGGCAAAGTTAAGATAATATTATTTAAAAGCTTGTATAGAGGTATTAAAAATAAATTAATAATAATGGGAAAGAGGTTACTTTATTTGACAAACAATTAGTGTATATATGTTATAAACTCCATCTTCTTTTTATTAAAAGATCAAGTCCTTTTTCGGAAAAGCCTTGGCTTTTCGATGAAAATGTGAGGATGGAAAACGTCAGAAAAGATTACTGATGCCAAGTGCTGCACTTACAATTGTTATATATCGTGCTAATTTCCCGATAGTCATCGATATAGTAACAATCCAAACATTTGCACGCATCAGTCCTAATACTATGAGTATTGCATCGCCAATGACAGGGAGAAAAGAGAAAACGGCAATCCATGCTCCTTTTCCTTGAATGAAACGGGAAGCACGTTCCATTTGTTTGGGACTGACGCGGAAGTATTTTTCAATCCAATTCATTTTCCCCAAATGACCAATCCAATAGCATGTTAATCCTCCTAATGCATTGCCCAAAGTTGTGGCTAAAGTCGAAAGTACCGGGTCAAGTCCTAATCCGACGCAAGCTAAAAGGACGGCTTCAGAGCTAAACGGCAAGATGGTACCGGCTAAAAATGCCGATAAAAACATCCCTGCGTATCCCCATGTGGTTAGTAACTGAAGAAATGCATCCATACGTTGAAGGAACAAATTGCAAAGTAGGAAAATAGTGTAAAGTAAAAAAGGATGCGCGTAATCCGATTGTAAGTCAGGGCAAACAGATGTGCTCCTAAGATAGCTTCGACCAATAAGACGATAGGAAGCAATGCATTGATATATTGTGGCTGAAGAAACATCAGGATACATATCCAACATCCTATCCAGCAGGTGGTTTGTAAATAAATGCGGGTTTGAACTTTGTCTTTGTAAGCCGATTGGGTATATAAGAAAATGTATATGGTAAGTAGCACAAGAGTAATGCCGTAAGAAATCCATTGGTTGATAGCTATTTGCGTGTAATCGATGGGAAGAAATTGAAACGGCTTGCCCATAAATGCACGAAACCATTCAAGGCGGTTGGCATATAATGAATAGGCAAATAAAAACCAATAGGGGAGTCCTAATCCGATAAGCCCCGCAAAAAATGTTTTTCCGGTAAGCGAACGCAGGCCTATCATGTGAATAAATAAGAGAGGAACAATCCAAATGATACAAGGGACAATCAGGCTACTGATGCTAATCCATAAGAAAGCATGGAAAATAGTTGTCGATGCATATTTAGATTCATAGCTCTTGAATAGTCCGAACAACATAAGCATAAAGAGTGCCGGAAGCATGCATATAGGCATCTTTGTTTGTAAGAAAAGCATCGATGCAGAAAAGAACAGGAAGAGAGATGAAGGAAGCGAGGTGCGTGTGCGAATTAACGCAAATTGGGTGTTTGCTTCAAGCAGAAGGTAAGCAGCCAATCCAATAAAAAATAAAGAACCGATATTCTTAAAATCGTGTATGAATGTTATCCCCCATAGAATCAGAGTAAAAAGAGTTGCTACGGGAAGTGTTCCTTTCCCCGTAGCAACTCTGTATTGGAATCGATTTTGCGTCAGCATGTTTTATAAATCAAATCCGATGTCGGAACGGAAATATTTTTTCTCAAAATGTATTTTCCCGGCATTGGTAAACGATTGTTTTAAGGCTTCGTCTTTATTGGCACCATACGAACTGACGGCGATAACCCGCCCACCGGATGTCACAATTTGAGTATCTTTCAATGTTGTACCCGAGTGGAATACAATACTCCCTCCGGCTTTTGCTTCTTCTATGCCAGTAATGGTGAATCCTTTTTCATAAGCTTCCGGATATCCACCGGAAACGAGCATGACACATACGGCAGAACGTGGGTCTATTTCTAATGTTTTTTCATTAAGATTGCCATTGGCTACACCTTCGAACAGATCAACTAAGTCACTTTTAATTCGTAACATTACGCTTTCAGTTTCAGGGTCGCCCATACGTGCATTGTATTCAATAACCATTGGCTCGCCTTTTACATTAATAAGCCCGAAGAAAATAAAGCCTTTATAGTCTATTCCTTCTTCTGCCAATCCTTCTATTGTAGGGCGGATAATGCGGTCGTCTACTTTTTTCATCCATTCTTTATTAGCAAAAGGAACCGGTGATACCGAACCCATTCCACCGGTATTCAAGCCTTTATCACCTTCACCAATGCGTTTGTAATCTTTCGCCTCAGGAAGAATTTTATAATGTTTCCCATCAGTCAATACGAATACAGAACACTCAATCCCGCTTAGAAATTCTTCGATAACAACGGTAGCCGAAGCATTGCCGAACATACCTCCCAACATCTCTTTTAGTTCTTTCCGGGCTTCTTCTAATGTAGGGAGTATTAAGACGCCTTTTCCTGCACATAACCCATCGGCTTTCAATACGTAAGGTGCCTGTAGAGTTTCAAGAAAAGCCAGTCCTTCTTCGAGGTTGGCTGTAGTTATGCTTTTATAGCCAGCCGTAGGAATATGATGACGTTGCATAAATTTTTTTGCAAATTCCTTGCTTCCTTCCAAAGTTGCTCCTGCCTTTGACGGTCCGATTATCGCTATGTCTTTCAATTCTTTGTTGCTTTTGAAAAAGTCGTAAATGCCTTTTACCAATGGGTCTTCCGGACCTACAACCAGCATATCAATTTGATTGTCAAGAACAAAACGGCCGATAGCTTCAAAATCATCGGCTTTGATAGCTACATTTTCGCCTACTTCTTGTGTACCGGCATTGCCGGGAGCTATATATAGCTTTTCAATTTTGGGACTTTGCGCAATTTTCCATGCCAAAGCATGTTCGCGTCCACCTGAACCTAATAAAAGTAATTTCATGGATAATAGTTGGTTTATATTATTTTAGATGATCAATAAAATAGCGAGTGATGTGCTCATGCAGATGTATTCGGTCGTGTCCTACCATGTTATGACCGTCTTCGGGATAGATGAATAAATCGGGATGTGTTCCTGCATCAATACATGCACGTAGGAAAGTGATTGTGTGTTGAGGTACACATGTTGGATCCATGCCTCCAATGATGATTTCCAATCGTCCTTTCAAATTGCCGGCTTTGTTGCGTAGGTTACTGTTCTTATATCCTTCAGGATTTGTTTGTGGCATGTCCATATAACGTTCTCCATACATGATTTCGTAAAATTGCCAGTCTATAACAGGACCTCCGGCAACACCCACCTTGAATATATCAGGATATGTCAGCATTAGATTGGTTGTCATGAAGCCTCCGAAACTCCATCCGTGTACACCTATTTTTTGATCGTCCACGTATGGTAATGATTGTAGGAATTTGGCTCCTTCTACTTGGTCTTTCATTTCTTCCGTTCCAAGTTCTCTGAATGTACAATTTTCGAATAGAAGACCTCGGTTGTCACTTCCTCTTCCATCTACGGTAAGCATGACATATCCTTGTTGTGCCATGTATAAATCCCATCCTCGTGCATCGTAGAAACGGGTGTTATGGATCATTTGTGCATGTGGTCCACCATACACATAGATAATAGCAGGATATTTCTTATTCGGATCGAAGTTGACAGGTTTGATTAAACGATAATATAAATCGGTTTTTCCGTCTGCCGCTTTTAAGGTTCCAATACTAATTTCCGGTAGATTATACTGTTCTTTCATAGGGTCGGTAGCAGTTAGGAGGTTGACTCCTTTATTCCCATTTGTAGGTAAAATGTTAATTTTGCGTGGAACTTCGTTCGAGGTGAAATAGTCTATTAGGTAAGTGCCATCTTTTGACAATAAGGCAGAATGCATGCCATTTTCGTTTCCGATAAGGGAACGTTTTTTATTTTTTATATTCAGACTGAAAATATTGGTTTGAAGTGGAGATATTTCTGTGCTGCTTATAATAATTTCTTTTTTTGCAGTATTGAATCCTAAAATTTGTTGGACTAACCAATCGCCTTGTGTTAAAGGGGTAGTTTGCAAGTATTCGCAGTATGTATCGTCTGTATCTTTACCTGTTTCCCATTTGCCTTGCTGAGTCTTTTGCGTATTCATCAAATAAAGGTGGTGATATCCGTCGCGTTGACTCCAATAGATGAATTTTGTATTATCCCATGGAAGGAATACAATAGGGTGTTGAGGTTCTACATATTTAGAATGCCTTTCTTCATAGAGAATCGCTTGTTTTTCACCGGTTTCGGCATTATATTGTACTAATTGTGCATGATTTTGATCGCGATTCAACTCAATGACATAGATATTTTTTTCATCGGGCGACCAACTAATGTTTGTAAAATAACGGTCAGTAGGGTCTCCTGCTTGTAGATAAATGATTTTTCCTGTCTCTATGTTATAGATGCCAATAGTCACTTTATGGCTGACAGTTCCTGCCATCGGATATTTATCTGGAACAAGAGTTGCGATGCGTGTGGTTGTATTTACCTGAGGATAATCGGTAACCATACTTTGATCCATGCGGTAAAATGCTAAGAAGCTACCATTGGGACTCCAAAAAGTACCTTTTGTTATTCCAAATTCATTACGATGTACAGCTTGACCATAAATAATATTGTTAGATGTTTCTTCTTTTGTTTCTTCAGGATTAATAGCAGTGGCAATTTCTCCTTCGCGGATAATATATAAATGATCGCCTGCTGTATAAGCCAGATAGCCGTTCTCTTTACAAAAATCGAAATTAGTAGCATTTTCTTCTTTAATGCGGAACATATTAATGAGTTCTTTCTGTCTGAAATCGTAGAAGAACATATAGGTTGTACTTTCATTGTCGTTTCCAACTTTACCGGCAAACATGATTACACTTTTGTCTCCCCATGGGAGAGATGCTCTTTGTAATGAATGAAGTTTTTTAATGGGTAGGCTAAGTTTATAAGTCTTTTCGCCTTTTTGTAATGCTTTGTTCACATCTTCCAATGTAACCAAAACTGTTTCTTTTCCTGTTCGATTATTTATTTCTTTTATGTCATCGATATTTGTACGGACGCATATGTTTTCCCACCATTGTAGTCCTGGTAGGTTTTTAGGTATTAGATTGTAATAGTTATTTCCTCCGGGGATTACATCATCCAGTGTAAAAGCCTTTTTTTCTTGGGCAGATGTAAAACTTGTCATACACAATAAAACGAGCAATGTTGATAAAAGTTTTTTCATGTTTATTCTGTATTAAATATTTTCTTCAGTTGATCTGCGACGATGAATATAGCGCAAATTTGCCGGAATTTTTGAAAGTTTATCTTTCTCTGTAGAAGGTTTATTTTTATATCGAGAGGAACGCGATATACTATTTATTGGCTTAGTTTTAAATTCTTTTTGGGAATTGGCACGATAGATTTTATATTTTCCTGAAAAAATCTGGTATTTGCGGAACTGACATTCTAAAGCTCCATTGAAAAGAGGTATTTTAGTCGATGCTTTAAGTCCGATTTGATCGAAACATTCATCTCGATAGCTTAATATCCAAGCATCATTTCCTGTGAATGCATGTTTCAATCGTTCTCCTATCATGGTATATAGTTCAAGTAAATTGTTCGATGATATACGCTCTCCATAAGGTGGGTTCATTATAATAATACTTTTTTCTTTGGGGTGTTCAAATTGTTGGAAAGGCTGTATTTTTAAGATAATATCTTTAGTAACACCGGCTGCCTTTACATTATGTGTTGCTATTTCATAAGCTTTGGGATTATTATCGTAGCCATATATTTTATGTTTGAATTCACGCTCTTGGGAGTCATCATTATAAATGGAGTCGAATAGTTCTTTGTCGAAATCTTTCCATTTTTCGAATCCAAATCCTTTACGAAATACACCCGGAGCTATATTTCGAGCAATTAATGCAGCCTCAATGGGGATTGTTCCAGAGCCACACATCGGGTCTATTAAATCGCATTCACCTTTCCATCCTGTCATCAGGATCATACCAGCAGCTAAAACTTCATTTAATGGGGCTTCTACTTGCTCTTGGCGATAACCGCGCCGATGCAGCGATTCGTCAGAGCTGTCTAAAGAGAGTGTACATTGGTTTTCTGCAATGTGAATATTTAGAGCTAAATCTGGATTATTAATACGTATAGAAGGGCGATTGCCTGTTTTTTCGCGAAAGTAATCAACGATGGCATCTTTTACTCTGTATGCAACAAACTTTGAATGGCGGAACACTTCTGAAAAGACAACAGCATTTACGTTAAAACTGCTTGTATTATCCAAATATTGTTCCCATTCAATATCTTTTACAGCATTGTATACTTCATCGGCTGTATTGGCGTTAAAATGTTTAATAGGTTTTAGTATGCGGATAGCTGTTCGTAGGCAGAAATTTGCGCGGTACATCATAGCTTTGTCTCCGGAAAAAGAGACCATGCGGCGTCCTATTTTAATATTGCCAGCTCCTAATTCGGTGAGTTCTTGTGCCAAGACCGCTTCCAATCCTTGGAAGGTTTTGGCGATCAGCTCAAATTCTTGATTCATCTTTATTAAATTACGTAATTCAAATAATTTGCAAAGTTAGAAATTTTCATTTAGTCAGTCAATTAGTTTTATATATTTTGTGTTTTAGTGTAAAGAAGTTAATTTTGTATTATCTACTTATTACAATAATTTGAATTATGAGAGTATTTATTTTTTTCTTGTTTATGTGTTGTTATTGTTTTTCGGCAAATGCATCTCAAGAAGAGAAATGTATTTCTGTAGCGACGTATGGGGCAATTCCCGATGATGGTAAGGATGATACGGAAGCTCTTCGTCGTGCAGTTGAGTATTGTCGGAAGCATGTTGGTGTAACGTTGAAAATCCCATCTGGAGTTTATTGTCTGCGTGATTCACGTGCTATACAGTTAGAGGAAGATGTATTGAGTGGGAAAATGGGGAATGACCCTGAGAAAACAATATTTACTCCTTATTATCCTTATGTGCGAGGATTGGATTTCTCAGGATCAGATTCTCTTGTTGTTGATGCTCAAGGTGCTGTTCTGTTATGCGAAGGATGGATGGAACCTATTTCCTTAAACGATTGCCATAATGTTACTATAAAGGGATTGACTATTGATTATAAGCGTAAACCGTTATCTCAAGGTATTATTCAGCAAGTAAAAGAAGAATCGTTTACAGTGAAATTTGACGATCGTCGGGAAATTACAGAAAACATTCCTATAACGAGAATGACCATTTGGGATGATGAATGTGATGGCTTTTACGGGAGTGCATTTTATTTCCCGGAAAGAAAATTGTTAGGTAATAACTTAGTTGAGTTTAAAGCTCAAATCCCTGCACGTTTACAAGGAGCGAAATTAGCAGCTTTACATTCATTCCATTTTCGCCCTGCCATTTTGATTCAAAACAGTAAGCAGATTACACTCGATGGGGTTACAATTCATTCTCAACCGGGAATGGGTATTGTAGGTTTCGATAGTTCGGATATCTTTTTATATCATTTATCGGTGACTCCGGCTCCGGGTTATCAATTTTCTACCAATACGGATGCAACACACTTTGCTTGTTGCCGTGGGGTAATTCGTTTTGACGGTTGTTTCTTCCATGGGCAAGGAGACGATGCTACGAATGTACACGGATATTATCATTCTATCAAAGAACTGAAAGACGGTTATGCTACATTAAAATTGGAGGCTCCTACTTTTACCCATGCACAAGTAACAGACGTTCCTCAGGTCGGCGACAAAATGGAATTAGTGCGTATCTCTACTTTAGTTCCTGAAGGAGAATATGAAGTTTTGGATGTAAAGCATGCCGGCAAGTCTGTAGAAGTACGTGTCCGGTTAAACGGTGATATACCTTCCAACATACATGATTATTACTTATTTAATGTTTCAAAGTTGCCGCGTTTAGAATTCGTTCGAAATGTTGTTTGGGGACAGATGGCCCGTGGCGTGCTGGTAAAAACACGAGGGGTATTAATCGAGGGGAATGTTTTCCGAGGATGTTCGGGGTCGGCTATACATGTAGGGGCAGAATCGTATTGGAAAGAAGGAACTTTTTCTAAAGATGTGACAATTGTTGGCAATGTCATTTTAAATTGCGGCTCGAGTGGCGGGACTTTTGGAGCTTCCGGTATAGCTGTAGGTATTGATGCACCTGATACCGAATTAACAAAATTGCATGAAAATATGATTATTCGCGATAATACGATTATTACGAATCAGAATAACGAATGTGGCATAGCAGTATATAATGCTCGTAATGTAGAGTTGTCCAACAATCGTATTGAAGGTTGTCAGAAGGAAATTGTCTTTCATTCTGTAGAAGGCGTAACGATGAAATGATTGTAAGTGAGAGTATAATAAATAATGGCAATTGATAGCCATATCATAAAAAAGGAGAGCATTATGCTCTCCTTTTTTATGAATATTATAATAAACTTATCTCGGCATGTCAGGGAGTTTCCATCCGTCCCTGTAAGTATGTTTGATGAGTTCAGCCGCAAATTGCTGCGCGTTCATGTCGTCCGTCCATGTCTTGTTGAATGTCGGAT
>DXCG01000069.1 GCA_019116145.1 Candidatus Phocaeicola gallistercoris | reverse complement strand
ATAGAGAAAAGAAGAAAAATCTGCCCGTCTTTTTCAAAAACGTCAAGTCGAATTCTTGAAAAGATGCAGATGTTTTTTGAAACGTACTTGTAAGCATAAAAGAGCATCGGTGAAAAATGCAGGGATAAAATTGGCAGGCTTCCAATCTTTCTTTTATATTTGTTCCCATAAATATAATATTATGAGAAAGCATTTGTTTATTATTTGTTTTGCCTTTTTCTGTATATGCAGCTTTTTCTGCTCTAGCTGCAAGAAATGCGCACAAGAGAGTTCAGTGGAAATTATTAGAGATGGATTCAGAGAAGTTCCAGACAGTATTCGTTTAGCGGTTTATTGGTACTGGATGTCTGACAATATATCGGTTCGCGGTGTTGAAGAAGATTTGAAATCAATGAAAGAAGCCGGAATAACGAGAGCGTTTATCGGTAATATAGGTGGACAGGGAGTACCTTATGGCGAAGTTAAGATTTTTTCTGATGAGTGGTGGAAAGTTTTACATGCGGCTTTAAAAAAAGCAACAGAATTAGACATAGAGATCGGTATTTTTAATAGTCCGGGTTGGAGTCAATCCGGTGGTCCATGGATAAAACCGAGCGAAAGTATGCGTTATTTGACCTCTGCAGATACCATGATTAGTGGAGGTAAGCATCTCAGAATCGTTTTACCTAAAGTTTGCCAATTCCCCAATAAATGGGAAGATCAGGATTACGTATCAAACACATATTCTGCGGAAAGAAATATAGGTCAGGATGTACGTGTAATTGCTTACAAGTCTCCTTCGAATAATGCCTTCCAAACCAAAACGATTAAAGTGAAAAAACAAGATGGAGAGGAAAGGACATACGAATTGTTTTTAGACGGCTCAGGGCCTGTTAGGAGCATTTTATTCTATACAAATTCTCCGGTAAAGACTTCTGCATTATTATATAACAATGGAGTTTTATTAGATGAAATAGATATAGATAGAAGTAATCTTAAAAGGCAAACAGGTTTTAATCCTATAGCTCCTATTGTAATATCAGTTCCTTCTGATACATTATCAAGAGATAATAAATTGTTGTTACAATTCCAATCAGGTGGCGAGTGTGATTTGATTGTGAAATATTCATCTAAACCAATGATAGAACGTTATGCTGAGAAATCTCTGGCAAAAATGTTTCCACGCCCTCTACCAATGTTTAATGATTATTTATGGCGTAAGCAACCTCAAATAGATAGTGCTTTTTGTATTGATCCCAAAAATGTTATTGACCTTACAGAAAAAGTGAAAGATGGAGTATTGACATGGGATTTCCCTGAAGGTAATTGGATTGTTAGCCGTACAGCAATGCTTACTACAGAAGTTTCAAATGGACCATCATCTCCAGAAGGTCGCGGGCTTGAAGTTGATAAAATGAGTAAAACACACATTAAGACTCATTTTGATGTATTTATAGGTGAAATCCTGAAGCGTATTCCGGAAGAAGATAGAAAGACTTTTAAAGTAGTTGTTCAAGATAGCTATGAAACAGGAGGTCAGAATTGGACTGATACCATGATTGAAGATTTTAAGGATAAATATGATTATGATCCTGTTCCATTCCTTCCTGTTTTAAATGGAACAATTGTTGGTTCACCTGATATTTCAGATAGATTTTTATGGGATTTACGTCGTTTGGTTGCAGATAAGATATCTTATGATTATGTCGGCGGTTTGCGTGAAATCAGTCATAAACATGGTCTTACAACATGGCTGGAAAATTATGGTCATTGGGGATTTCCTGGAGAATTCCTTCAGTATGGTGGTCAGTCAGATGAGGTGGCTGGTGAGTTTTGGAGTGAGGGAACTTTAGGAGACATTGAAAATAAAGCAGCTTCTTCATGTGCACACATTTATGGGAAACGTAAAGTTTGGGCAGAATCTTGTACTGCAGGTGGAAACGCATTTGCTAGATATCCTAAAGTTATGAAACAAAGAGTCGATAGATTCTTTACTGAAGGGATAAATGCAACATTGTTACATCTATTTATTCAACAATTTGCAGATTCTGTTTATCCAGGTATAAATGCCCCATTCGGGAATGAATTCAATAGAAAGAATACATGGTTTAGTCAAATGAATGTATTTTCAGACTATTTGAGACGATCTAATTATGTGTTACAACAAGGGTTGTACGTGGCAGATGTTGCTTATTTTATAGGGGAAGATACTCCCAAAATGACAGGAGAGTGCAATCCTGAATTACCTCAAGGTTATTCGTATGACTTTATCAATGCTGAGGTTTTACTAACCCGTGCCAATGTTAAAGGCAATAAACTGGTATTACCAGACGGGATGAGTTACAGCCTGTTGATATTGCCAGACCTTGAAACCATTCGCCCAGAAGTCTTAAAGAAGTTAGAAGAGTTTGTTTCATCTGGTTTGACTATTGTTGGAAAAAGACCTCTTTCCTCACCTAGTTTGCAGGATTATCCACATGCAGATACAATTGTTGGAAATTTGAGTAAGAAAATGTGGAGTGATAAACCATGTAACCGTTATGGTAGAGGTTTGGTTTTCAATAACACTCAATCGATTCAGGATATACTAAGCCAACTTAATATAAAACCAGATTTTGATTTGAGTCAAAATCCTAATGCTCCTTTACTTTATATTCATAGGTCGCTTTCCGATGGAGATATTTATTTTATTTCTAATCAGAGCGAGAAAGTTCAAACCATATCTCCAATATTTCGGGTTAATAATAATAAATATCCCGAACTATGGAATCCGGTAACAGGTGAAATAAAACCACTACCTGAATATTCTGTTAAGGAAGGGGGGATTGAAGTGCCCATACAACTTGAAGCATTGGAAAGTGCTTTTATTGTTTTTACTTCAAATAAACATGAATCGGATGTATCAAAGAAAAATATTCCTATACATCGGCAAATAGTCAATCTGAATGATAAATGGAATGTTACTTTCCAATCTGTATATGCAGAACCGTTTACTTTATCAATGGACAGTTTGATATGTTGGACAAACTTGAAAGATAAGAATTTGTGCTATCATTCTGGTGAAGCGGTCTATGAAAAAGAATTCAATTTTGATTGTAAAGATTTGAGTAAAGACTTGTATCTTGATCTTGGGAATGTAATGGTTATGGCTACAGTTAAATTGAACGGTAAATACGTTGGAGGTGTTTGGACTCCTCCATATCGTTTAAGAATAAATGATTATATTAATTCTGGTAATAACAAGCTACAGATTACAGTGGTGAATAACTGGATGAACAGGATTATAGGTGATTTAAATTTACCTGAAAGCGAACGCAAAACTTCTGTAATTATTAATCCTTGGAAAAGAGAAACTCAATTGCAAGAATCAGGCTTACTCGGACCTGTCCAGATTTATTGCGAATGATAAATCATTACCATCTTTTCCAGAAACGTCAAGTAGAATGTTTGAAAAGATGCTGATGTTTTTTGTGAAATGTACTTGTAAGTAAGAGGGTAGCAGTGAAAAATGCAGAGATAAAATTGGCAGGCTTCCAACCTTTCTTTATCTTTGCCCATCTAAAAAATAAATAATAGGAAAACATGAAGTTAAAAACATTGTTTGTGCTATTGGCTTTTTTTGTGATGGCAAGCATACAAGTCAATGCGCAAAATCTTTTACCGAAGCGAGAATTTCGAGGAGCATGGATACAGTGTGTGAACGGACAGTTTCAGGGATTGCCTTCCGGGAAAATGAAGTCAATGCTCGTTAGTCAGTTGGATACTTTGAAAAAAGCCGGAATCAATGCGATCATTTTTCAGGTTCGAGCAGAGTGTGATGCTCTTTACGAGTCATCGTATGAGCCTTGGAGCCGTTTCTTGACAGGAATGCAAGGACGTGTTCCTGATCCATATTGGGACCCTCTTCGGTTTATGATAACGGAATGTCATAAACGAGGCATGGAGCTACATGCATGGATAAATCCGTATCGTGCACAAACAAAAGGAACGACTGAATTGTCGCCTTTGCATCCTTACAATAAACACCCGGAGTTGTTTTTTCGCTATGGAGGACAGATGTATTTCGATCCCGGTTATCCTGAGTCCCGGAAATATATATGCAAAATAGTACGTGATATAGTATCTCGTTATGATGTAGATGCGATTCACATGGACGATTATTTCTATCCTTACCCGGTAAGCGGGGAGCGTATCCCTGATGATGTCAGTTTTGCTGAATATGGGCGCGGATTTTCCGACAGAGGCGACTGGAGGCGCGATAATGTGAATAAGTTGATAAAAGAAATTCATGAAACGATTCGGGATTGCAAGCCATGGGTGAAATTCGGCGTTTCTCCGTTTGGTATTTATCGGAATAAGAAATCCGATCCGAATGGTAGTGATACGAATGGTCTCCAGAATTACGATGATTTATATGCCGATGTCTTGTTGTGGGTGAATAATGGATGGGTGGACTATAATATCCCTCAAATATATTGGGAAATAGGAAATCGGGCAGCCGATTATGATACTTTAATCAGATGGTGGTCGCACAACTCGTCTGCTCGTCCTTTGTTTATCGGTCAAAATGTACTCCGAACAGTGCAGGCTCCCGACTTGCGGAATCCGAAACAGAATCAGATGCCTGCAAAATTCCGATTACAACGCGGGTTGCCTAATATTCAGGGGAGTTGTTTATGGTATGCAGCAGTGGTTGTAGAAAATAGCGGTCATTATCGCGAAGTATTGGAAAATTATTATCACCGATATCCGGCATTGATACCTACATCGCCTTTTATCGATGATAAAGCTCCTAAAAAAGTAAGAAAGGTAAAACCTGTTTGGACGGAAGATGGTTATATATTGTTTTGGACTTCTCCTAAAGCTAAGACAGAAATGGATAAAGCTGTACGGTATGTGGTATATCGCTTTGAAAGTAATGAAAATGTCGATTTAGAAGACCCTTCGCATATTGTAGCAATAACCGAAAACACTTTTTATAAACTTCCTTATATAGATGGGAAGACTAAATATCGTTATGTTGTAACGGCATTAGACCGTTTGCATAATGAATCGAAAGCTGTAAAAAAAACAATCAGGTTATAAAAGGCGAAGAGGTTCCCAAGTTTAAAAGGAACCTCTTCGTCTTTTTAATTAATATGTTGTCTTATTTTGTTTAGATAATTGTGCATCCGCTTTTCATCTTTGCAACTGATGATGTCTGATAATTCATTTAATTCGATTCGGATATTTTCAACTTGATCTGGAGTATGGGGATTAAATAAGATTTCTTGTAATAAATAATCATCTTCACTTAATACTCCTTTGGCAATCGACATGTGACGTTTGAACGTAGTCCCTGGAGCATCCTGATGTTTCATGACTGCAGCAAATACAAACGTTGAGACAAAAGGAATGGAAAGAGAATATGCTACAGTTTCATCATGCTCATCGAATGTATACTCAAAAATGTTAAGTCCTAAACGTTGATAAAGGTCCTTGAAAAAAATCTTCCCTAAATGGTCGCCTTCTTTAATGATGATGGCATTTTCGGAACTTAACTGGTCTAAGTTTGCAAAAGTGGGACCGAACATGGGATGTGTAGAGACATATCGGAAACCACATTGCTCATAAAACTTCTGTAATCCGGTTTTGACAGAAGCAATATCGCTGATAATACAATCTTTAGGAAGAAAAGGCATGATTTGGTTGAAAGCATCGAGTGTATATTTAACTGTTACAGCATTGATTACCATTTCAGGCTTGAACTCGGACACTTCTTCTTCTTTAGTAAATCGATAACAGTTGTACATGAACCGTAATCGTTTAGGGTCGGTTTCGAATACGGCAACTTCATGTTCGAAACTTAATATGTCGGTAAAAAAGGAGCCCATTTTCCCGGCTCCTAATATTAAGATTTTCATTTTACTTGGGCATTAGAGGTGAATAATTAAGAAGAAAGCCGGTACTTTCCTGATAATTATTCACCAAATTCTTTATTTGTTGATTATTTCCAATTGTTGGCGCACGCTTTCTTCGTGAATTGCTTCGAATACGGTTTTTATAAATTCTGAATCCATCCCGCATAGACTGCCTTGGGCACCGCGCTTGTCGAGAATTTCATTATAACGGCCGGTCTGCAAAACAGTCATGTTATGTTCTTTTTTGAAAGTACCTATTTCTCGGCAAACACGCATGCGTTTGGCTAAGATTTCCATCAAATTATTATCGCATTCATCAATTTGTTGTCGCAATTCATGCAAACTTTCAGTTGATTGATGCTCTTTTCTAATAACTAATAAATTTAAAATATAATCGAGGACATCGGGAGTAACTTGTTGTGAAGCATCACTCCATGCTTTATCCGGATTACAATGCGATTCAACAATTAGTCCATCAAAGCCTAAATCCATAGCCTGTTGGCAAAGAGGTGCAATCAGTTCACGTTTGCCTCCAATATGACTTGGGTCGCAGAGGATCGGTAAATTGGGAATACGGCGGCGTAGTTCAATGGGAATATGCCATTGGGGAAGGTTACGATAAATCTTTTTATCGTAGGAAGAGAAGCCACGATGAATGGCTGCTAACCGTTTTAGTCCTGCCGCATTGATACGCTCAAGCGCACCTATCCACAATTCCAAATCAGGATTAACCGGATTCTTGACCAATACGGGGACATCCACGCCTTTCAATGCATCGGCTATTTCTTGTACGGCAAAGGGGTTGGCAGAGGTACGTGCTCCAATCCAAAGAATATCAATTCCGGCTTTTAAGCATTCGTATGCATGTTTAGCTGTCGCTACTTCGGTCGCTACATACATACCGGTTTCTTCTTTTACTCTTTTCAACCATGCCAAGCCTTCTACTCCAATACCTTCAAAGCCTCCGGGTTTGGTACGTGGCTTCCAAATGCCAGCACGGAATATTTTAATTCCTTTATTGGATAATTGGGTTGCAGTAGACATAACTTGTTCTTCGGTTTCTGCACTGCAAGGACCTGCAATTACAATTGGGCGTTCTTTGGATACGCCTTTTAGTTCGATAGGGGTTAATTCGAGTTCCATATTCTTATAATTTTTTGAATTTATTCATTCTTGGTTTAGATTTAGATGATGACTTTGATGCGTTTTAGTGCTTCTTTTAGCTTTTCATCTTTAGCACAAAGTGAAATACGGATGTATCGTTTTCCATTGTTTCCAAAGATGAATCCGGGCGTAATGAATACGCGAGCTTCGTGCAATACCTTTTCGGTTAGGTCTTCTACATCGGCATACGTGTCGGGTATCTTTCCCCACAGGAACATGCCTACCTGTTCAGGGTCGAACGTACATCCTAAGGTGCGCATGATTTCCTCAGCTAGTTTCCGGCGTCGGCTATATACATTAAAGTTGGCTTCTTCATGCCATTCTGCACTATTCTGATAGGCTTGTGCGGCGGCAAGTTGCAGAGGACGGAATGTGCCAGAGTCAATGTTGCTCTTTATCTTCAATATCCATTGGATAAAGGTAGCATTCGTGGCAATCATGCCCACACGCCAGCCCGGCATATTGTGGCTCTTGCTCATCGAGTTGAATTCGATGCAGCACTCTTTCGCTCCTTCGATGTTCAGGATGCTGATAGGCTTGCGGTTCAAGATGAAGCTGTACGGGTTATCGTTTACTATCACGATGTTGTGCCGGCGGGCAAAGTCCACCAACTTTTGGTACAGTTCCAGCGTAGCATTGGCTCCGGTAGGCATGTTCGGATAGTTGGTCCACGTGATTTTCACGCGGCTTAGGTCCATTTGTTCCAGTTCATCGAAGTCGGGTTGCCAATGATTGTCTTCGCGCAAAGTGTAGTTGACGATTTCGCTTCCCAATATCTTATTGAGCGATGTATATGTGGGATAGCCCGGATTGGGTACCAATACCTGATCGCCCGGATTTACTAAAGCTAATGTAACGTGCAGGATGCCTTCTTTCGAGCCGATAAGTGGTTGGATTTCCGTATCGGGATTCAGGTCTACGTTATACCAGCGTTTGTACCAGTCTGCCATGGCGCGGCGTAATTCGGGAATGCCCACAGTGGGCTGGTAACCATGCGCATCGGGTTTCTTAGCATTCTCGCACAATACATTAATGGTTTCTTCCGAGGGTGGCATGTCGGGACTTCCGATACCTAAACTGATAACGTCTTTTCCTTCGGCATTCATGCGTGCCACTTCTTTCAGCTTGCGGC
>DXCG01000068.1 GCA_019116145.1 Candidatus Phocaeicola gallistercoris | reverse complement strand
AAAAGAGAACAGTATTTGTGCGATCTGTATTGTTGTAATGTCGGCAATTTGCATATCATGTAGTCATAATAGCAATCAGCAAGCATCACCTTTGCCAGATGGCAATGGACAAGAAGCAATAACTATGGAGAAAGGGGTGCAGGATTTTTCGAGCAGGTACAATGATTTATTGGGAGAACTTTTAGAATCGACCTCTGTTTTGTCGACCGATAGCATAAGCGAAGAAGAAAAGAAACAGCTGTGTGAGGAAATTGGCAAGAGCGTTGGGGAGGTTTTATCGCGTCTTGATGTGCAGCAAGCAATGAAAAACGGGAAACAGACTGCTGCACCCGATAAAGATTCCATTGCGAAAATGAAATCAAATCCGGAAATGTTTTTGGCTTATGTAAAAGAAAATGGCACTCCTGCTTATTATACTTTGATTAAGCAATTGATGGATACGGGAAAAATAGAACTTACCCAAGACGACATCATTTCGCATCCGGACTTGAAGATGCAAGAAAAATTGACTCTGCTTATTATGATTCCTGTATTCGAACAATCGGATAAAGAAATGGAAGCTATTAAGGCACAATTAGGAAGTGCAGGAAATTAAAATGAGACGAAATACATGGAAAGTGTGTTAGAAGAGAGTGCGTCGTAAATTAGAATTTAGGTTTTGAGGCATGGCTTTTTATTGTACCTTATCATTTAACTTTATTATGATTTATCGTTGATGTTTTATGACAGAATCTAAACAAAAGATACGTGTTGTATTTATAATAATAGTCCAATGTTTTTTTATCTATCAGGTTATCATAAGTAGATATTTACAGGGAGATTCACAGATATTGGATAGATTGTGGTTTAACTATTTGGCAATCACCATACCTTTGAGTTTCATTGTGGGAAATTCCATCTGGATAGGATGGATATTTGCTAAAAAGAGTTATCCCAATTCCATAAAATATGCCTTAATAGGTTTCTTATTGTTGGTGATAATTTTCTTCTATTTTGTCCTGTCACAGATAAGGTGGTAAAAAGAAAACCGTGCGGGTAAAGTAATCAACTTTCCCCGCACGGTTGCTTTTTTATGTATGTCTTTACTTTTTGTATTTTTGCAATAAGCTTGTAGCAACTTCATCGCCCAATTCTTTGGCTTTTTCTAAATAAACGATTCCTTTGTCGGTTTGATTCTGTTGTACCAACGTGTATCCCAGCATGCGGTAAGCAGGAGCATTTTCTGTATCGATCTTGATTGCCGTTTCCAATGTCTTGACAGCTTCATCCAACTGATTAACCCGCAAGTGAAGGCTTCCTTTTTCCACCCAATAAACAACATTCCGGGGGTCGAGTTCTACCGCTTTGTTTATGTCGTTCAAAGCTTGTTGGTACATGCGGCATTGCACTTCTGCCTGCATGCGTGTGAAGTGAAATTCAGCCGATACCTGTCCCGGCATTGCATCGTAGAAGGCATTGTAGTCGAGCACTGCTTCTTTGTATTCGCCTATATCGTTTTTTACTCGTGCACGTTCGTATAAATAAGGTGCGGCATCTTGTCCATAAGGTTTTTTAAAGCGGGCAATGGTACTGTCTAACAAGGCAATTACTTCTTTTTTGTCGCTTCCTTCTGTCAGTTCTTTAGCTTTTGCTGCCGAATAGAACGTAGAAGCCGATGCCAATGATGTTTTGTTAACAGCATCGTAAGCTAAATATGCTTCCGCATAGTTTTGCATGGCAAAATAAATGTCTCCTTTCAGTTGGACGTATAGCGGTTCTTGCCTTTCTTTTATTGCTTCATTAATCTCATTTAAAGCGCGTTCGAAAGTCCAGTCTTCATAAACAATACTGTCTTGCAATGTCAGTTGGTAATTATAAATCAATTTGGCAACATCATAATGAGCTTCGCTTTTATCGTCTGCTATTTTGAGGATGGTTTCCATATCCTTTTTAGCTAAAGCATAATTAGTTTCATTGCCTATATTTATGTAATAAGTAACTCGTTGTAAATAGCCTTCCAGACTTTTAGGAAATTTGGCGATAAAGTCGTTTAATAATCCGGCATACGATTGTTTATCAAACTGCGATGAAGCTAAAAACAATAAGCCCAATGCTTGGGATTCATCATCGGGGATACTTTTTTTAATACCAATAGACTGGAGAGCCAAGTTATTGATTGAAACAGCATTAATAGCCAATGCTTCTGCATAGTTTATGCCGATGGCGTAACTTGTTGAGTCTCCTTCTGCACTTTTTTGTATAAGTCCTAATAGTTCTCCTTGAGCATTCATAATCGGGCAACTGACAGTCTTATCGGTTGTGGGAAGATTAAGTGTATAGTAATAAGACTTGTTATCGATTGTATCAAGCTTAAGGATTGTTCCCTTAGTGACCTCTGTTGATTTTTGTGTAGAGTAAGGAAGTAAATATACTGTATCTCCAACTTTAGGTGTTAATGTAGAGGGGGGCAGAAATGTTGATTTCTTCTCAAAATCAACATTAAATTTAACAACATCATACAAGTCATTGGCTCCCATGATGCTGTTGACTGGTAATTCTTTTCCTTCTGTTGTAATGATAACTGCACGGTTTGCATTTTTAAAAAGCGAATAATCGGATACAGCCGTACCACTATTGTCAATATAAAAACCATTTCCCGTGTTTAATATCTGGTCGTCCTTGTCGTAAGTAATAATAGAGAATACTGCTTTTCTGGCTTTTTCAACCCATTTTAGATTATTTTCAGCTCCAATAGATTGAAAAACAAAACTACATAACAACAAGCATATTATTTCTTTTTTCATGTGTACAAAATATAAATTAAATATTTAGAGATTGCAATTTCGTTGTTTAATGGCTTCGTAGATAACGACTCCTGCAGCAACAGAAACATTCAGCGATTCGATAGAGCCATATAAAGGAATTTTAATCCACTCATCGCATAAAGCTAAATGTTCGTAGGCAACACCTTTATCTTCAGCTCCCATAATGATACAGGTAGGAAGAGTATAATTGGCTTTTGTATAGTCGTAATCGCCTTTTTCGGTTGCAGCAATAATATTGAATCCACATGCTTTTAAGTATTTGATCGTTGTTGTCAGGTTCGTTTCCCTGCAAACAGGTATGGTGTGTAATGCTCCTGCCGATGTTTTAATGGCATCGGCATTTACACTGACGCTGTTTTTAGATGGAATAATGATGGCATCAACTCCTGCGCATTCACACGTTCGTGCTATAGCTCCGAAATTTCGGACATCAGTTATTCCGTCTAACATGATGAATAATGGATTTTTCCCTTCCTCGAACAAGGTCGGGACGAGCTGTTCTACCGATTGATAAGCGATGGGTGAAATGAAAGCTACAACTCCCTGATGATTTTTTTGGGTCATTCGGTTGATGCGTTCCACTGGAACCCGTTGTATAGGGATATGCATGTCTTTTACAACGGTTAGCAATTCTTTCGATAGTTCGCTTTGGATGTCTTTTTTTATTATGATTTTATCTATTTCTTTTCCGGCTTGAATGGCTTCTATTACAGCTCTTATGCCGAATATCATTTCATTTTTTCCTGTCATATCTGTTTATTCTTGGTGATAAATTTTAAAAAGTTGAATTCGTTTTTATTCATTGCATGCGATGTTTTCTTGTAAAAGAGCTTTCGCATTGTTTATTGCTGCTTCGGTTATGGTGGAACCGCTCAACATGTGGGCAATTTCTTGTATGCGTTCTTCCGGAGTCAACAATCGGATATAACTGTTTGTACTTGTTTCAGTATCTTGTTTATATACTTTATAATGAGTTGCTCCTTTAACTGCAATTTGTGGCAAGTGGGTAATACTTATTACTTGTCGATGCTGTTTTCCCATGCTTTGCATAATAAGAGCCATCTTTTCGGCTATTGCGCCGGATACGCCGGTATCGATTTCATCGAAAATGATGGTTGGAAGTTTTACCGCTCCTGCTATCATTGCTTTCAAAGATAACATGACGCGGGCTATTTCTCCACCGGAAGCTATCGATGCAAGATTTTGTAACGGGCTGTTCTTATTTGCTGAAAAAAGGAATGTAACATTATCTATACCGCTAAAATCGATGGCATTTCGTTGCTCCAATGCAACGTTGAATTGCACATTGGGCATTCCTAAAGGAACAAGGAACGCTTTCATTTGTCTTTCAACTTGCACAGCTGCCTTTTTCCTCGATTCGGTAAGTTTGTTGGCCAATTTCATGGCTTGTGTGTACAATTCTTCTTTTTGCTTTGTAACCGATTCGATATGTTCTTCCAAAGATGTGATAGAAGCCAATTGCTTCCGGTAATTTTCTGCTAAATCAATGAGCTTTTCTACTGAATCTACTTTATGCTTTTGTTGCAGCGTGTATAATAGATTCAAACGTTCGTTTATATTATCCAACTTCATTGGATTGAAGTCGATATCTTCTTCTGCTTTTGATATGTCGTGGAGGATATCTTTTATTTCTATATAACAACTATTGAGTCTGTTTTGCCATTCATTAGAAGCAGGATATACCGATACGATGTTTTGTATAGACTGTATGCATTCTTTGAGTGTAGGAAGTACGCCTTTTTCATCATCGATAATGAGCTGTTCGCTTTTATATAAGTTTGCTTTTATCTCTTCGGCATGGCTAAGAGTCTCTGCTTCTTGTTCTAAATCAGCCTGCTCGTTTGCTTGAAGATGGGCTTCTTCAAGCTGTTTAAGTTGATATTGGAGATAATCTTCTTCTCGTTTGCTTTTTTCAGACAGGTTAATCAAGTCTTTTAATTCTTGGGACGTCTGTTTATATTGGGTGAATGTTTGTTGATAAGCCTTTAATTCATTATCGTTTTGTGACAATATGTCTAATATCGTTAATTGGAAACTTTCTCTGTTTAGGAGTAAGTTTTGATGTTGACTATGTACATCTATTAGTTTTTCACCTATTAATTTCATTTGGGTTAGCGAGACCGGAGTATCGTTGATGAAAGCCCTGCTTTTGCCATTAGCCGAAACTTCTCGTCTTAAAATGCAATCATCAGCACTGTATTCAATATCGTTTTCATTGAAAAATCTTTCCAAATGGTACGATGTTATTTGGAAATGTGCTTCTACGATGCACTTATTAGCCCCATTTTTGATGAATTTTGTATCGGCACGTTGTCCTAATAACAATCCGATAGCTCCCAAAATGATAGATTTTCCAGCTCCGGTTTCCCCGGTGATAACGGAGAATCCGGGATTGAAATTTATTTCTAATTTGTCAATTAAAGCATAATTCTGTATAAAAAGCGATAGCAACATAAGCATTAATGGTTAGTCTGGTTGCATAGTAACAATACAAGTTTGTCTATGATATCTTCTGCTACTTCTTTTTTGTTTTTTAGAGGATAAGGAGTAATATTCTGGTGGTCGATAATAGTTATTTTGTTTGTGTCATAACGAAATCCGGCACCTTCATCGTTTAAGGAATTTAAAACGATGAAATCGAAATTTTTCTTTCTAAGTTTGTTTTGGGCATGTGCGATTTCTTCGTTGGTTTCAAGAGCAAACCCGATTAAAAGTTGGTTCCCTTTTTTCTTTTCTCCCAAAGCAGATGCAATATCTTTTGTGGGAGATAACTGTATAATCAGCTTGTCTTTTTCTCGTTTGATTTTTTCTTTTGCAATAGTTTCAGGAGTAAAATCGGCAACTGCCGCGCACAAAATCCCTGCATCTGCATTCAGAAATTCTTGTATTGCTGCCTGATACATTTGTTCTGCACTCTCAACATTTATGCATTTAATATTGGGATGATTGGTTTGTAAGTTGACAGGTCCACAAATAAGTGTTACATTAGCACCCCGTTTTGCACATGATTCTGCAAGAGCAAAGCCCATCTTTCCGGATGAATAATTTCCGATAAATCGGACAGGGTCTATCTTTTCGTAAGTAGGACCTGCTGTAATCATAATATTTTTACCTGACAAATCGTTTTGTTTCTCAAAGAATGTTTCCAATTTTCTCACGATGTTTTCAGGTTCTTCCATACGTCCTTTTCCTACCAAATGACTGGCAAGTTCTCCTGATGCTGGTTCTATGATATGATTTCCGTATGATTGTAGAATTTGAAGATTATGTTGTGTGGCAGGATGGGCAAACATGTCTAAGTCCATAGCTGGCGCGATAAACACAGGGGCTTTCATCGATAAATAAGTTGTTACCAGCATATTGTCTGCAATGCCATGTGCCATTTTCCCTATGGTTGATGCTGTTGCCGGAGCGATTATCATTGCATCTGCCCATAATCCTAAGTCGACATGACTATGCCATGTCCCGTCTCTTTGTGAAAAGAATTCACTGATAACAGGTTTGCTGGTAAGTGCAGATAAAGTGATAGGAGTAATAAATTCTTTACCGGATGGAGTAATGACAATTTGAACTTCAGCTCCTTTTTTTATAAGTAAACGTGTTAGTATAGCTGCCTTGTAAGCAGCGATACTTCCCGTAATGCCTAATACTATTTTTTTCCCTTGTAACATGTTATTTTACCAATCCGCTTTCGCGTAATCGAATCTTAGTTAATACGTTTTTTGTATTCAATGCAAAATCTCCATTTAATATCCAGCCGTAATATCCCGGATCGCGTTGTAGTACTTCTTTTACCGGCATACCTTTATATTTGCCAAAATTAAAAATTTCCACGCCATCTTCATTGTAAATAATTCGACCTGCAAAATCAACATTTTTGGTAAATGTAGAATATTCCGACAAAAAAGCGATGTCATTTTTAAGCGTTTCCGGATAATGATCGAGTTGTGCTTTCAACACTTCATACGTTGCACGTGTATCGGCTTCAGCCGTATGTGCATCTTCCAGATTCTTTCCGCAATAAAATTTATATGCAGCCGAAAGTGTACGTTGCTCCAATTTGTGATAGATAACCTGAACATCGATAAATTTCCGTTTGGTTAAGTCGATATCAATTCCGGCGCGTAGAAATTCTTCTACCAATACCGGGACATCGAAGCGATTTGAATTAAATCCTGCAATATCGGCACCTTCGATGTCTTTAGCTATTTCTTTTGCCACCTCTTTGAATGTAGGGCAATTGACAACATCTTCATCGTGGATTCCATGAATAGCAGTCGATGATTCCGGTATATGCATACATGGATTGATACGCATTGTTTTTGCTTCTTCTCTTCCGTTAGGATAGATTTTCAAGTAGCAGATTTCTATAATCCTGTCGCTATTTATGTTTGTACCTGTTGTTTCCAGATCGAAAAAAACTAACGGGTTTTTTAGATTCAAATTCATAAGAATGCTGTTCAAATAAATTAATCGTTGAGCATCATCGGCATTAGCAACATTAATAAGTCTTCGTTTTCTTCTTGTTCTTCTGGAACAACCACTCCTGCACGAGATGGGTCAGCCAATTCGATGATTACATTTTGTGAAGAAATATTGGTTAAAATATCAATTAGGAACGATGATTTAAATCCGATGCTCATAGGATTCCCTTCATATTGGCATGGTACAGTCTCTTCTGCCGATGTTGAGAAATCGATATCTTGCGCCGAGATTTTTATTAAGTTGTTCGATAGGCTTAATTTTATCAGGCTGCTTGCTTGTGATGAGAATACGGCAACACGGCGCAATGCACTGATAAAAGATGTTCTGTCAATAATTGTTTTATGAGGATTGTTTTGAGGAATTACGGAATTATAATTCGGGTATCTTCCTTCAATCAGTCGGCATATCATTCGGTAGTTTTCGAGTGTAAACATTGCATTGCGGTCGTCGAAACAAATCTGTACGTCTCCTTGCTCTTTTGGCAGCAGGTTTTTCAGTAAACTTGCTGGCTTTTTGGGCAAAATGAAAGCAGCTTTTTCATCGCTGTGCGCGGAAAAAGTTTTGCAGCGCACCAATTTATGTCCGTCGGATGCTACTAAAGTCAAATCGTCTGGAGTAATATCGAAATAAATACCATTCATGACCGGGCGTAATTCATCGTCGGCTGTTGCAAAAATACAACGGTTGATACCTGTCAGTAAGACAGAAGCTTCCATATTGACTTGTACAGCATCGTTTGCCAATTCTTGCGGTTGAGGATATTCATTTGCGTTTTGTCCGACCAAACTATATTTCCCGTTTTGATATTGAACAGTGATTTCAAGAGTTTCCAAGTTGACTTGAAAGGTTAAAGGCTGCTCCGGTATTTCTTTTAAAGCTTCGAGTAGTGTTTTCGATGAGATTGCAAATTTTCCATCACCATCGAATTCGTTTACTTCTACCGTAGTAGATAAGGTTGTTTCATTATCGGATGCAGTCATAGATAATGTTCCATCTTGCATTTCCAATAGGAAACAATCTAAGATAGGCAATGAATTTTTAGAATTTATTACACGACTTATAGCTTGTAAATGACTGAATAAAGCAGTACTTGAAACGATAAATTTCATGGTTCTATGAGATTTTATTGTGTTTTTTTGATTTATTTCTGACTTTTGAGCCGATAAATTTAAAATTTAACTTGCCAAAGTTACGAAAAGATTATAGAAGCTCCATAAAAAAGAATGTAAAAAAATTGGGCTACTTTTGTAGAAAACTGTAAATTCGTGACCTGAATTTAAATTTGTAATTATGGAATTGACAGGAAAAGTAATTGCGGTACTTGATCCCAAGAGCGGTACCTCTAAGAGTGGCAATAAATGGGAAGCACAAGAATATGTCATAGAGACTCACGACCAGTACCCGCGAAAAATGTGTTTTGATGTGTTTGGAAGTGAAAAAATACAGCAATTTAATATTCAGATAGGAGAAGAATTGACTGTATCGTTCGATATTGATGCGCGTGAATGGAATGGACGTTGGTTTAATTCAATCCGTGCATGGAAAGTGGAGCGTGTACCTTCACAGGCTCAAACAGCACAAGTAGAACCTCCTTTCCCGCCATTGAATGCAACACCGGATGCCCCGGTCGATTTTGCAGCTTCAAGTGAAAATGACGATCTTCCTTTTTAGTCTGAAAGAGCAGATATTATAAAAAACAGCGGAATGCCTTGATATATAAAAGGCATTCCGCTGTTTTTTATTTAAATGTAACATTTTATCATGAATTCATGCTCATGAGAAATTCATCGTTGTCTTTGGTCTTTTCCAAATGATCTTTTACAAAAGTCATTGCCTCTATCGGATTCATATCCGCTAAATATTTGCGTAAAATCCACATTCTGTCTAAAGTTGTCTTGTCGAGCAATAAATCATCTCTACGTGTACTTGATGCAACAATATTGACAGCCGGAAAGATTCGTTTGTTGCTTAAGTTGCGGTCTAATTGGAGTTCCATATTACCTGTTCCTTTAAACTCTTCGAAAATGACTTCATCCATTTTGGAACCGGTATCAATAAGCGCAGTGGCTATAATCGTTAACGAGCCCCCTCCTTCGATGTTTCGTGCTGCGCCGAAGAAACGTTTGGGCTTATGAAGTGCATTGGCATCGACACCTCCGGAAAGAACCTTACCCGAGGCTGGGGATACGGTGTTGTATGCACGTGCCAACCGAGTAATGGAATCGAGGAAGATAACAACATCGTGGCCACATTCTACCATGCGTTTTGCTTTTTCCAATACAATGCCTGCAATTTTAACGTGGCGTTCTGCCGGTTCGTCGAAAGTCGATGCTATGACTTCTGCATTTACGCTTCTTGCCATGTCTGTAACTTCTTCCGGTCTTTCATCGATTAATAACATAATCATGTAAACTTCCGGATGATTGGCTGCAATGGCATTGGCAATGTCTTTCATCAAGATGGTTTTACCTGTCTTAGGCTGTGCTACGATAAGTGCTCGTTGACCCTTTCCGATTGGTGCGAAAAGGTCTACAATTCGTGCAGACAAATTATCATCAAAGCCTTTACATAATTGAAATTTCTCATCAGGAAATAGAGGCGTTAAATGGTCAAAAGGAACACGGTCTCTGACAATTTCCGGGTTAAGACCGTTGATTTTGGCAACTTTCACCAGCGGGAAATATTTTTCTCCTTCTTTAGGAGGCCGGATAGTTCCGTCTACAACATCGCCTGTCTTTAAACCGAAGAGTTTGATTTGTGATTGCGATACATAGATGTCATCGGGTGAAGATAGATAGTTATAATCGGAAGAACGGAGAAATCCGTAACCATCGGGCATGATTTCCAAAACCCCCGTCCCTTTTAAAATGTCGTCAAATTCATAGGGCTTTTCTACTGTCTTGACAGTTGGTTGTGCATTTTCGGTTTGTGTTGTTGGAGTATTGTTGGGGGTGTTTGCTGATGACGATTGAGTGTTTCCTTGTGTTTGGGTATTTTGCTTGCGATTGTTGCTGTTATTACGCCGTTGTTGCCGTTGTTGTCGTTTGTTATTCGATTTTTTTTCGGTAGGTATTGGAGGCATTTCCATTTTTGTTGCTTCAAATTTTCCTAATAATTCGGAAGGAAGCTCTGTCTTTTCTGAAGGTAATTCTTCGATAGGAATAAATTCATCCTTGGTTGGGATAGTTGTGGCAGGCATTTCTGTTTGCATGTTTTTACTATCGGGAGTGGATGGTTTTTCTACTATCGGTGAATCAGTTTCCTGCTTTACGCTTTTTTTGTTCTTGTTGTTCGATTTATTTGTTGCTTTGTTTTTTTTCTTTTTTTCGGGAGATGTTAGAGTCTTGTCTTCAGTCTTTGCATCTTCGGTTGCGGTCGTTTCGTTTTGGGTTGGTTGCGGTAAAGCCGGAAGAGGTATTTGCGGGTTATCTATTTTTTGAGCATTGTCTTTGGTCGCAGTATAAACTTTGTTGCCTTCTTTTTTCACGCTAATACGTGAACGCTTACGCGGCTGCTTTTCTTTGGACTCATCGTTCGATTGTGCAACAGCGGCTTTTTGACTGGCTCCTGCTATCGCCTGTTCATCAAGAATGCGGTATATTAATTCTTCTTTACGTAGTGTGCTTGTTTTTTTTAGTCCTAACTCTTTGGCTATTTGTTGTAATTCGGACAACCCTTTGTCGTTTAACTGAATAATATTATACATAAGTAGCTATTGAAAAATTTATAGTTGTAAAAACAAAAAACACATGATACAAAGAAACATGCACATAAAAAGGTAAACATGTTTATTCCTTTCAGCATGTTTTTTGTGATTACGTATTATAAACGATTATTTTTATTGATTATTTAATATGCATATAAGGATTAAAAGATATATAAATATTTTCTTATTTAGTAATATCTTCTTACGATTGCAAAGGTATGTTTTTTTTCTCCTAAAATCCAATTATTCTTTTGTTTTTTTTCTTTCGTTATCAGATTTGGCAGAAATATATTAATTTAGCATTTGGAAAATATGTAATTAAAAAAGGACAAACAAAATGAAAAAAGTAATTTTTACAGAAAAGGCACCGGCAGCAATCGGTCCGTACAGTCAAGCTATCGAAGTAAATGGTATTGTTTTTGTTTCAGGGCAATTGCCGGTTAATCCTCAAACAGGCGAGATTGTTGCCGGTGATGTGGCAGATCAAACAGCACAATCGTTTGAAAATATAAAAAATATATTGTCTGAAGTTGGATTGTCTACGGCAAATATTGTAAAAACTACAGTGTTTCTATCGGATATGTCGCTTTTTGCAGATATGAATAAAATTTATTCGAATTATTTTACTGAAGCTTTTCCGGCACGTTCGGCAGTGGCTGTAAAAGCTTTACCGAAAGGAGCCCTTGTGGAGATAGAATGCATTGCGGTAAAGGAATAAGATGAATCTGTTATGAGATTTTCAAATAAGCTATTTCATGTAGGCAATAAATGGAAATTTACTACTTATGTATTGCTTTTGTCGATACTGTTGGCTGGAGCAGGATATGTATATCGTTATGAGCCTTTCCGTTCGGGGATAGAAATAACAGATGAGTTGGGAGGAAATATATTTCCGGTGACGATTCTTTCTACAGCAACGACAGATGCAAATTTAATATTGCCTCCCGAATCCAATTATTTGGGAAATCCGAAATCGTGTATAAGCATTCGTGTTAAAAATACGTATGCAAATAGTAAATTGCGGATAGAAATAGCTGAAACGCCTTTCTTTACCCATTCGGTATCCGAGTTTATTTTATCGGAATCCGGAAAAGAATATTTGGTTTATCCGGAGATAATCTGGAAATATGATGCTTTACGGGAAAATATTCAGGCTGTTCCGGTGACAGTTTCGGCAACGGCATATCTGAATAAACGTGAATTGGGAAGTGATGTACATACATTCTCCATGCGCAGTATTAACGAATGTTTGTTGGGATATATAGACGGGCGAATGAAATTTCATGATACAGGAGCTTTTTTTGCTGCTTATGTCAATGAAGATAATCCGCATATTGATAAAATATTAAGGGAAGCTTTGAATGCACGTATTGTCAATCGTTTTTGGGGATACCAAGGAAAGAGTAGCGATATTGTCGATAAGCAAGTGTATGCCTTATGGTATGTTTTGCAAAAACGCGGATTTAAATATAGCTCTATAAGTAACAGCAGTCTTTCTTCTAATGTTGTTTTTTCGCAACGGGTGCGGACTTTCGATGATGCTTTAGCATCGGCACAGATAAATTGTGTAGATGGAAGTGTACTGTTTGCCTCATTGCTGAAAGCAATCAATATAAATCCCATATTGGTTCGTGTGCCGGGGCACATGTTTGTTGGCTATTATACCGATGTAAGCCATACTGATATTCATTTCTTGGAAACATCGATGATTGGCGATGTGACATTGGAAGATTTTTTCCCCAAAGAAAGATTAGATTCTACCATGGTTGGTAAATCGCAAGAAAGTGTCTCCCGTTTGTTGTTTGACAAATCGAAAGAATATGCTACTCGTATATATGATCAAAATAAAACGTTAATTCACTCAGGGAAAGTGAACTATATGTTTTTGGAAATAGATAAAGTTACTCGTGCACATATACAACCTATAGGGAAGTAGGCTTGTGGAGGAATGAAACGAATGCTTGATTTGTAATGCGGAGATATTTATGGGGCTTTTTTATATTGACATGACAAGTCAGAAGGAAAGTCGTCACATTTTATGAAAACGTTTTGACATTTTAAGAAAAACATCAAGATAAATTGAGTGAAAAAATGTGTTTATTTTATTAATTGAAATCAATTAGTAGATCGGTGAACAATTATGTAAATAGAGATATCCTGATAAAAATAAATGATGAGAATATGAAAAAACAGAAATATATAGCTCCGGGTTCATGGTTTACCTTAGAATATCCGGCTAATTGGCATGAATTTGAGGATATGGAAGATTGTTTTCTGTTTTATAATCCGGACAAGTGGACAGGAAATTTCCGTATCTCTGCTTATAGAGGAACTAATAAGGAATATGCACGCAAATGTATGATGGATGAAAAGGCACATGTAAAAGGTGCCGAATGGGTGAAAATAGGTGAATGGGATTGTGTATATTCGATGGAAAAATTTCACGAAAAGGGCGTTTCGTATGTTTCTCATATATGGGTTACGGGGAAAGATAACCTTTCGGTGGAGTGCTCTTTTACAACAATGGATGGAGAAAGTGCGCAAGAAGGGAAAGATGTCATAGCGACATTGCACATTCCCCAAATGTCCGAACTGCAACAGATGAAAGAAATTATTCCTATTCGGGTTTTAGAAATTAATGTCATAAACGAATCGTACGACTGGGCTGTTTCTGTCATAAAAAAGAATTTGGTGAAAGATTTCACTTCGAGTGAAAAAGATATTAAAAATTTGCAGAAAATAGTCGATGGAGATTATATCCAACATGCCGATCGTAAAGCATGGGAGAATATAGGAATAGCTTTTGGTTCTATATTGGAAAATGAAATTGATGGTATGGAATGGGTAACTTCGATAAATAAAACAGTTGAGATGCCTGCATTGCGATTCCGGGAATCGGATTTGATAATTTCTCCGATGAATTTGATATGGGATAAAAAGAGTGCCGGAGTTTCGTGCGATCTGCAGTCGGAATACGACCGGATATGTGCACAAGTAGAGTCAATTTTAAATGGTAAAGCGTAATGGTTCCTTATTTACAAGTAGAGAACTTGACAAAGACATTTGGCGATTTAACTTTGTTTCGTCAAATATCGTTTGGTGTTTCTCAAGGTCAGCATATAGGTTTAATAGCCAAAAACGGTAGCGGTAAAACAACTTTACTGAATATCCTTAGCGGAAAAGAAGGATATGATGAAGGGAAGATCACTTATCGGCGCGATTTACGGATTGGCTATTTAGAACAAAGTCCATTGTATCCTGACAATCTCACCGTGCTTGAGACTTGCTTTCATCAGGAAAATGAACTGGCTGAATTGGTATGTAAGTATGAAGCATGTCTGGAAACTCCGGGAAATCCCGGGTTGGACGAATTGATACTTCGTATGGATCATGCTAGAGCATGGGATTATGAACAGCGTGCCAAGCAAATATTGTCACAATTGAAAATTCAGAATTACAATCAACGAATTCAGGAACTTTCCGGAGGGCAGTTAAAACGTGTAGCGTTAGCCAATGTCTTATTGTCGCAGTCTGATATGTTAATATTGGATGAGCCGACAAACCATTTGGATCTGGACATGATTGAATGGCTTGAAGAATATCTGAATCGTTCAAATATAACATTGCTGATGGTGACGCACGACCGCTATTTCTTAGATCGTGTGTGTTCTGAAATTATAGAAATAGATGAAAAACAATTGTATTCATATAAAGGGAATTATACGTATTATTTAGAAAAACGGCAAGAACGCATTGATGCAACAAGTGCGGAAATAGCCCATGCTAAAAATTTGTATCGTACAGAGTTGGAGTGGATGCGCAGAATGCCTCAGGCAAGAGGTCATAAAGCCCGTTATCGCGAAGAAGCATTTTATGAATTGGAAAAAATTGCTAAAAGGAAGATATTCGATGAAAATGTTCAGTTGAACGTCAAGGCTTCGTATATTGGCTCGAAAATATTTGAAGCAGATCATTTATGTAAGCAGTTTGGCGATATTACGATTTTGAATGACTTCTCTTATATATTTACCCGATATGAGAAGATGGGTATTGTTGGCAATAACGGAACAGGGAAATCTACTTTCATTAAGTTGCTGATGGGACTGGAAAAACCCGATAGTGGAACGTTGGAAATAGGCGAGACTGTACGTTTCGGGTATTATTCGCAAGAAGGATTGCAGTTCGATGAACACATGAAAGTGATCGATGTTCTTACAGGTATTGCAGAAATCGTTGAATTGGGAGATGGGAAACGCCTTACCGCTTCACAGTTTTTACAGTATTTCTTGTTTACTCCCGAGATGCAACATAATTATGTTTATAAACTTAGTGGAGGAGAACGTCGACGTTTATATTTGTGTACAGTGTTGATGCGTAGTCCGAATTTTTTAGTCCTTGATGAGCCAACGAACGATTTAGATATTCTTACCTTGCAAATTCTGGAAGAATATTTACAAGAGTTTAAAGGGTGTGTGATTATAGTTAGCCATGATCGTTATTTCATGGACAAAGTTGTAGACCATCTGTTGGTTTTTAACGGGCAAGGAGATATTCGCAACTTTCCCGGGAATTATTCTGATTATCGTGCATGGAAAAAAGTTAATGCCGATCGGGAAAAGAAAATAGAAAAGCCACAAGAAAAGAAAACACAACGGGTGCGATTGAAAGATAAACGTAGAATGACGTTTAAAGAACAACAGGAATACAATCGGTTAGAGGAAGAAATAGAGGCTTTAGAAACTGAAAAGAAGTCAATAGAAAGTGCTTTATGTAGTGGAACTCTGAGCGTTGAAGACTTAACCGAAAAATCGAAAAGGTTGCCTTTGTTGATAGAAGAATTGGACAAGAAAAGTATGCGTTGGTTAGAATTAAGTGAAATAGAAGAGAATTAGAATGGAAAAGAAAGTGTTTTTATTGGTTGGATTGCTGTTTTGTTGTATATTTGTCTATGGGCAGAGTGCGTACTACAAATCGAGTGCTGAATGGTTACAAAAGAGTGAGTCGTGTAAACCAGACTTGAAATATAAAGAGTGTCTGCCTCTTGCTATTGTAAAAGCAGTAAAAGACTCAACAGCTTTTCAGGGATGGAGGATGGAGAAAGTTGGGAATCCGGATATTTTATTCTCAGAATCATTAAAGTCGCATTCGGGTGTAATTCTTGATTTTGGTGAACATATAACGGGAAATCTTTCTTTTTCATTGAAATTATTGGGAAATGCAGTTTCCGATGCTCCCATTCGTTTGAAATTTACTTTTGCAGAAGTACCGGGAGAATTGAATACTCCTTTCGATCCTTATCCGGGTGGACTTTCAAGAGCTTGGTTACAAGATGAGATAATAACATTGATGACAGTTCCTGTATCTAAACGGATGGATAGACGTGTATCGTTTCGTTATATGAAAATAGATGTTTTAGGCGCTTCTTCATTCGATTTTGCTTTTGAACATATCTCGCTTCGTGCCCAAAGCTCGGTAGACATAATGAAAGATACGAATTTGGCAGTGACGACCAGTCCTGTTATTCGGAAGATTAATGAAGTAGGTTTGGCTACATTAAAGGAATGCATGCAAACTGTTTATGAGGATGGTCCGAAAAGAGATAGACGTCTTTGGATTGGAGATTTATATTTGGAGGCATTAGCAAATGCCTATTCTTATAAAAATCATAATTTAACGAAGCGATGTTTGTATTTATTGGCAGCATTGGCGAATGATGAAGGATTATTACATGCTACGGTATTGGAAGAACCGGTTCCTCATCCACAAACCGGAACTCATTGCTTAGATTATTCATTGATTTATAATATCGCATTGTTAGAATATTTGAAAGAGACATCAGATGTGGAAACAGTACTCGACTTATGGCCTGTAGCTGTTCGTCAGATAGAAATGGCTTTAAGGCAATTTTCTCCTCAATGGATATACGATATGAAAAAACAACCGGTCTATTGGTTAGTGTTCGATTGGAAAGATGGATACGATCGCCAGGCATCAATGCAGGGATTGACAATTTTGGCATTGAATAAATCGTATGAATTAGCCCAAATAATAGGGAAAGAAAAAGAAGTCGAAGAGTGGCCAAAGATAGCGAAAGCAATGCGAAATGCAGCTCGTAAGTATTTATATGATAAAAAACGTGGGGTAATAGTCAGTGGGGAGAAGAATCAAGTTTCTTATTTATCGCAGGCATGGATGATTCTTTCCGAAGTCTTGACACAAAAAGAGAGTATGAGGGCGATGGAGCATGTGCTATCAATGCCAGATGCATGTTATCCGGGTTGTCCTTATGGATATCATTATGTAATGGAAGCATTGTTGAAATGTGGAATGAATGACGAGGCGCGAAAACTGATGATTGATTATTGGGGAGGTATGATAAGCAAAGGGGCTGATACTTTTTGGGAAGTTTACGATCCGGATAATGATGCTTTATCTCCGTATGGATTCTTTCCTGTGAATAGCTATTGTCATGCATGGAGTTGTACTCCGGTGTATTTTATTAATAAGTATCCGGAGGTCTTTCAGAAATAAATTTTTGAGAAATCTGTAAAATTAAAGAGAAAGAAACAATATGTTCAATGATTATGCAAAGATACAGTTTAGTTATTATAATAAAGCTGTATTGTATTATACTCAACATCCGGAAAGCTTGATTAATATAGAAAAATTTGTAATGGCTGAAATCTTACATTTTGCAAATTTGTATTTGCCGGAAATCGTTAGAGATTATAATGAGGCTTCATATTTGTATCCTTTTTGGAAGAATTATCCTCCTTTAGATAGAGGACGTTCTCCAATAGGAGATCAGTATCCTTGGATTGAAGTAGGAGAACAAGTTTTTGGGAATAAACTTTCCCGTTATTTTGCATCGAATTTCAGAATTAAAGATACAGGATTACCTTCGGGAGCAGATGACCGTTGTATTATATCGAGTGAAAGAATAGGTCAGATATTAGGTATTACAGATTCAGTATGGGTATTTATAGATATTAAATCGGCTGGTCCTAGGGATAACTTCAACCATGCAGTAATGTCTCCTTATCAGATATCAGGTTCAGGAGAGTGGAAAAGTATAAATCACGGAATGGAAAATATTCCGATTAGTGCAAAAGGAGAGCGGACTTCACATCCTTTCTTGTGCTCTTTGTCACCTATTTATGTGTTGAGTGATAAGACGATAGCTCCGCTTGTTACATTTGTAATAAAACCAGTTTATAAAATGATTTATGACAATGGGAGAAATGTAGGACAACCACTTGAGAGTATCAAAATAGCATGTATCCCTAATGGATTGCTTCTGACAAAAAATCCTGATTATCTGAGTCATTCCCCTCATTTGTTTTTCCCAGGAAAAGATGATAAGTCGAAAGATCCAAGAAAAGTGCGTGCACGGGTTTCTTTTGATATTCTGAAAAAAATAGGAGTATGGCGTGTCAAGGAGATAAAAATGTGAAAAGATTATTGAATGTTAATACAATATATTGTGGTGATTCATGTGAGTTGCTGAAATATATTGCTCCTGATTCTATTGCGTTATCGTTTTGGTCGCCTCCTTATTTTTTGGGAAAAGATTATGAAAAAGAAGTTTCTTATGAAAATTGGCAGCATTTGTTGAAAACAGTAATAGAATTGCATTCTACAATATTAAAGCCCGGTGGATTTATGGTGATAAACATTGCAGATATTCTTTCTTTTCAAGATGAAAAAATGCCTAAAATTATGGGACTGAACCCGGCAAAAAGGAAATGTCTTGTTACTAAGGAAATGATATTGAAAGCAAAAGAAAAGTTTCCCAATTATAATAGAAAACAATTGGCAGAATTATTTTATTGTAGTGAACAGACTATTGACCGCCGGTTGAACGGGAATAATATCCGTGGAGGAAAATATGCTCCGGGAACTCGTGTGAAATTGTCTGGAGGAAATCTTGAAAGGTATGCTTATAAAGTAGGACTTTTTCTTTATGACAAGCGAATATGGAAAAAAGATCCGGCATGGGCAAATAGTAAATGGACTACCAATACATTAAAAGCAGTAAGTGAGACAGAAGACCTATACATTTTCTGGAAGCCCGGAGAATATGTAGTTAACAGAGAAAGGCTTTCTTCGGAAGAATGGAAAGAATGGGGATACAGGCAAGTTTGGGATATTCCCAGTGTACGTGCTAATGACGTGCATCCGGCAATGTTTCCTTTGGAGTTGGCTAAACGGGTGATTCGTTTGTATACCGATGCAGATGATATTGTGTTAGATCCTTTTTTAGGAAGTGGAACAACAGCTATCGCCGCCTTGCAGACCGGACGTCGTTTCATAGGGATAGAAAAGCAACGGGAATATGCCAAACTTGCCAAGAGAAATGTAAAAAACGCCAAGGAATGTTTTACAAAACAGCAAGACAAAGCAAATTGATTTATTAGAGACTTTTATTGATCGAGTCAATGTAGTCGAGGATTTCTGTCCGCCCTGTTTTCTTTTCTGCCGATGATATGAAATAAGGAGGCAGTTCTTCCCATTCTTCTTTCAATGTGTTGAGAAACTTATTGACATTCTGCAATGTTTTGCTTTGACTTTGTTTGTCGGCTTTGGTAAAGATAATAGCGAATGGAATTCCGTTTTCTCCTAACCATTGAATGAAAGCCAAGTCTATTTTTTGCGGGTCTAATCGGCTGTCTATTAAAACAAATAGACAAGTCAGTTGGAGCCGTTCAAGTACATAATGCTCTATGATACGTTTTATTTTTTCAATTGTTTTTTTCCCTTTTTGAGCATATCCGTATCCGGGAAGGTCAACAAGAAACCATGATTTGTTGATTAAAAAGTGATTTATGAGCAATGTTTTTCCCGGTGTTGATGATGTCATCGCCAGTTTGGAACGTTGGGTCAGCATATTGATTAAGCTGGATTTACCAACATTCGATCGGCCGATGAAAGCATATTCAGGGAGGTTAGTTTGCGGGCACATATCAGTACGGGTATTACTGACTACAAATTCAGCACTAGTTATTTCTGTCATAAATGTAATAAATTGAAAGATTAGTTTTTGGTTCTTTTATAAAGTTCCGCTTTAAGCGCTTCATTTTCTTTTTTTAATTGTTCGTTTTCTCGCAGAATTTTCATTTGGTTCGGAATGTTGGTACACAATTTATCGTATGCTTCTTTGATTTTTTTATACCGATTGTAGTAAAATACCGTCAACCATATAGGGAGAAAAAACAGTAAAAATATTACTAACAAAAATTTCATGGCAGTAATAGTAAGTAGATTTGTGTATAATTGAAAGCAAAAAAAGGGAAAAAATATGAAAAGCACAAATTTTGCGTATCTTTTGTGCTTTTCACAGATATTTATTGTATGTTAGTGTACGGGGTAATTACGGATATATGTTAAAACCAAGCGGACGATGGCTGTATGTAATAATGAGCGTTTTGGTAATCGCTTATTAAGTCGTCTATAACTTCTTTTACAGTTTGTATCCGGTCAATTGTAGATACCACTTGTCCTATTTCTAATTCACCTTCTTCCATATCTCCCATAAAGATGCCTTTCTTGGAACGACCTTTCCCCAATAATATACGGATTTCTTCGGTTGTAGCTCCTCTTTTTTCGGCTTCGGCTATTTGTTCATAAAAACTATTTTTGATAAGTCTGGTAGGGGATAGTTGTTTAAGAGTAAGCATTGTGTCTCCCTCGTGAACTTGTAGACAACGTTCTTTAAAAGCCTGATGAGCGGAACTTTCTTCGGTAATGGCAAAGCGTGTACCTATTTGTACACCGTCGGCTCCCAGACATTGAACCGCCAATATACTTTTCCCGCTTGCTATACCTCCTGCAGCAATGAGTGGCAATGAGCATTTCTCTTTGATGGCTGGTATGAGGCATAATGTGGTGGTTTCTTCTCGACCGTTATGTCCACCGGCTTCAAATCCTTCGGCTACGATGGCATCAACACCAGCTTCTTCGCATTTAAGGGCAAATCGTGTAGAAGAAACAACATGTGCAACACAAATATCATGGTTGTGTAGCCATTCTGTCCATATTTTAGGATTTCCTGCTGAAGTAAAGACTATCTTAACTCCTTCTTCCACGATAAGGTGCATTATGGTATCTATTTCCGGATACATCAGTGGAATATTTACACCGAAAGGTTTGGATGTTGCTTTTTTACATTTTTGAATATGCTCTCGTAAAGTTTCAGGATGCATTGATCCGGCACCAAGTAATCCTAAGCCACCGGCATTGCTTACAGCCGATGCTAATTCCCATCCGCTACACCATACCATTCCACCTTGGATAATTGGGTATTGGATATTAAAAAGTGTACAAATTTTGTTGTTTGACATGGATAGAAATTTTTATTCTTTTATTTCTTGATAAAGGAAACGCTTAATGCTTTTCTTGGCTGTTTTTTCAAATTCTTCTGGATATAACTTGATTTGGGTTATTTGAGAATAACTTGGAAGAATTTTGTTTAATTCAATGCGATTGATTTCGATGGCTTCTTCCAATTCTTTGTGTGCTACATTTTTATGAAAGGCTTCATCGTAGTCAGCATAAACGAGTGCTACAAGTTTTTCATTAACAAGAATAACTAACGATTCGTTCACATAAGGCATGTTGTTCAATTTAGCCTCTATTTCTTCCGGATAGATATTCTGACCGGAAGAGGTAAGCAACATATTCTTGCATCTACCTTTAATAT
>DXCG01000067.1 GCA_019116145.1 Candidatus Phocaeicola gallistercoris | reverse complement strand
TCATTTTATCCGTTGGGGAAATGTGACCATGACTTTTACCCAAAATGCTGCTTGGGGCAATGGTGATTCCTGCCAATGCCGCAGCTCCTGTCTTAAGAAAATCTCTTCTTGAAATGTTTGACATAATTTTATGTTTAGATTAATGAATATGGCAAAGTTATAAAAGTAATTTGGAATTTCTTGTTTGGGAACTGAAATCTTTCAATTTGTCGCTTCTTTATCGGTGTTGTTTTGTTAAAAAAAATAAATTTTAGTAAGAATGATAATTATGCGACACATTTTTTATTAATTTAGGGCAGAAATGTAAATGTAATAAATAGCAGGACGTTTTAAATGAAATGCGGTGATGAAAAAACTTTTTCTCAAGGTATTTTATGGAAAAGGCCTGTAGTATTTCCGGCAATAAAAAGGGATCGGGAATAAGTAAAAATATAGCCTTTTGTAAAAAAATAAAGCATAAAAGGAATTTAAACTATCTACATTTTTAACGCGTTTTTTGAATAATATATTATTGATATACAGATTTATAGCATCTAATAATATCTACATTTTTGTGTGGAAAAAGAATAAGAGAGATTAGAATGCTTATATTTGCAGTATTAAGCTATGGAAGAGATGTAGCTTATTTAAGTTTATCTTGTAACGTATTATTATATTATGGAAACATTTCTATTTTTAGGTTCTTTAGGAACATCGGAAATACTTTTAATTGTTTTTATTGTCCTGTTGCTTTTCGGTGGCAGGAAAATACCCGAGCTTATGCGCGGCTTGGGGAAAGGTATCAGAAATTTTAAGGAAGGGATGAATGGTGTTGAGAAAGATGCTGATGTGGCAAATCAGTCGAGTGGCTCAACCGATGTAGAAAAGAAATAAAAGTCAGTTCAAGATGGCAGTGGATGCTGAAATGTCGTTTTGGGATCATCTGGAGGCTCTGCGATGGATGTTGATGCGTGTGGTGATTGCTTTAGCGGTTTTTACGGTTGCTGGTTTTGCTTTTATCCCATATTTGTTCGATAAAGTTGTAATGGCGCCGAGTAGGAGCGATTTTTTCTTGTATAGATTGATAGCGAAAGTAAGTTCTTACACGCCGGTGATACCAGATTTCCTGAATAAACCTTTTCACGTGCAAGTGATAAACATAAAATTGTCGTCACAGTTTTTTGTTCACATGTCATTGTCGTTTTGGCTTGCGTTATTGTTGACGTTCCCATATTTGGTCTATGAGGTATGGAAATTTGTTTGCCCGGCTTTGTATGTAAACGAACGGAAAGGAGTACGGTGGACATTCTTCTTTGGCACCATTATGTTTTTTATTGGGTGCAAGGTTGGTTATTCGGTGGTTTTCCCTCTTACTCTTCGGTTTTTATATACATACGAACTGAGTGCAGAAATATCTAATCAGTTGGCATCAGATTCTTACATGAACAATTTCTTGATGCTCATATTTATGATGGGGATTGTTTTTGAATTACCTTTAGTGTCAATGTTACTGTCGAAGATCGGTATTTTGAACCGTTCGTTCTTTTCAAAATATCGGCGTCATGCAGTAGTTGTTTTATTATTCCTTGCTGCAATTATTACACCTTCGTCAGACCCATTTACACTGATGGCTGTATTCATTCCTATTTATATATTATGGGAAGTAAGCGCGTTGTTGGTAAAACCTGAAACGAAAGATGAAGATGAGTAAAATAGAGGTGACTAAAACAAAATAAGACTCTTCATTAAAATATCGAAATTTATGGAAAATGCAAAAATTAGAATTGGGCTGATAGGTTTTGGCAGAATGGGGGAATTCTATTTGCACGAATTGCAAAAAATCGGGCGATGGGATGTAGCCTATATCTGTGATATAGATGCAGATGCGAGAGCGTATGCTAAAAAACTTTCGCCGGAATCGCAAGTGGTGGCAGATGAACAGATTGTATTTGAAGATAAAACTGTACAGGCTGTAGCGTTATGTACATTGGCAAATTTTAGAAAAGAACAAATAGAAAAGGCTGTTTATTACGGGAAACATGTGATATCGGAAAAACCTATTGCTGATACGATAGAGAAAGAATGGGATGTAGTGCATGTTACTGAAAATTCAAATATATTGTCAACAGTCAATTTGTATTTGCGTAATTCGTGGTATCATCACCAAATGAAACAATTTATCGAAGACGGTGAATTGGGAGAATTGGCTATTATACGAATTTGCCACATGACACCGGGTTTGGCTCCGGGCGAAGGACATGAATATGAAGGTCCTGCTTTCCACGATTGCGGAATGCATTATGTAGATATTGCACGTTGGTATGCAGGATGTGATTTTAAGACTTGGCACGCGCAGGGTATGCGTATGTGGAGTTATAAAGACCCGTGGTGGTTGCAGTGCCATGGTACATTTGAAAACGGTATTGCGTTTGATATTACCCAAGGGTTTGTGTATGGACAGTTGTCTAAAGATCAAACACACAATTCTTATACCGATTTGATAGGTACAAAAGGAATTGTGCGAATGACGCATGATTTTAAAACTGCAGTTGTCGATTTGCACGGAATTACACGTACTGAAAAAATAGAGAAACCCTATGGTGGTAAGAATATAGATACAATGTGTGCGTTGTTTGCAGATAGTATTGAGGCGGGGAAATTATCTCCTAAATTGCCTACATTGCGTGATTCAGCTATTGCTTCGGATTATGCATGGAAATTCTTAGATGATGCACGGGCGCACGATTTGCCTGCTATCGGTACATTGGAGACATTGGAACAAATTCGTGAGCGCAGGCGTACAATGACAAATGGATATGGTTTATTACGTCATAATCGTAAAATTAATTGATTTATAAACAACTTTAAATGTAAAATTATGTCAAACATTTCAAGAAGAGATTTTCTTAAGACAGGAGCTGCGGCATTGGCAGGAATCACCATTGCCCCAAGCAGCATTTTGGGTAAAAGTCATGGTCACATTTCCCCAACGGATAAAATGA
>DXCG01000066.1 GCA_019116145.1 Candidatus Phocaeicola gallistercoris | reverse complement strand
AAACCATTCTTTTTTCATCAAGAAACCGGCTTTCCTCCCGATAGCCCCGATAAATAATTTGCCAATAAATAAATCCCAGTTCGTAGTATGTGGGGCTGCACATATAATGTATTTATCGAAGTCTGGTACAGACACTTTTTCTGTCCATCCTAAGACTTGATGATAAATAAACCGACAAATTTGTTGTTTCATTATCGTTCGTTCGATAAATCTCCCAATTTATTAAGAATATTCTCTGTTCCGGATTTAAAATCGTCAGAAAATTTTTTGTAGAAATTCTTTACATTACCAGTTTCTGTATGGCTGATTCGGCTGATAAGGTCTTGGTGTAAATTTAATGTTTCTTCCAAAATCGTGTTTAGTTTTATTTGCTTGTCTTTATTTTCTGTTTTTGAACTTTCCAGAATATACAACCCACATAATAGGTCTGTAATGTGATTTACATTCTTTTTTAAAATTCTTCTGCTTGCCATAATTTGTCTTTTTTGATGTATTAAGATAGTTTTTTTACGTGGTAAAGGTAGTATTTTTTTATGGAAACATATTTTTTTAGGGAAAAATAATGAATTTGTCTGCAAAAGAATTTTTTGTGGATACGTTTTTATTTTTCCAAAAAAAGAACGAAATTTGCACAACTTGAGAATACATTAAAATATTTTCTAAAAATAAGGATTATGACAAAAAGTGCATTACAAATTGCAAGAGCTGCTTATCAGCCTAAATTGCCAAAGGCATTGAAAGGGGCTGTAAAAGTTCAAGAGGGAGAACCTACTCATTCTGTAGCAGATGAGGAAGAAATCAAAAAACTGTTTCCAAACACTTATGGCATGCCATTGATTAAATTGGTGGAAGGAGAGAAAAAAGATTATGCTCCGATGAATGTGGGTGTCATACTGTCTGGTGGACAAGCCCCGGGAGGACACAATGTGATTTCTGGCTTGTTCGACGGTGTAAAAAGATTGAATCCGGCAAATAAATTGTATGGTTTCCTTATGGGACCTGGTGGCTTGGTTGACCATAAATATATTGAACTGACAACAGATATTATTGATGAATATCGTAATACAGGCGGTTTCGATATTATTGGATCGGGACGTACGAAACTGGAAAAAATTGATCAGTTTGAAAAAGGATATGAGATTTTAAAAGAATTAGGTATTAAGGCGTTGGTCATTATCGGTGGAGATGATTCTAATACTAATGCTTGTGTATTGGCTGAATATTATGCTGCTAAAAATTATGGTATTCAGGTTATCGGTTGCCCGAAGACCATTGATGGTGATTTAAAGAACGAAATGATTGAAACATCATTTGGCTTTGATACGGCATGTAAAACGTATTCTGAGGTTATTGGTAATATTGAACGTGATTGTAACTCAGCTCGTAAATATTGGCATTTTATTAAGTTGATGGGACGCTCTGCTTCTCATATTGCATTGGAATGTGCTTTGCAGACCCAACCGAATATCTGTTTGATTTCGGAAGAAATTGAAGCTAAAAACATGTCTTTGGATGACGTTGTTACTTATATTGCAAATGCTGTTGCTGCTCGTGCTGCTGAAGGGAATAACTTTGGAACTGTATTGATCCCTGAAGGTTTGATTGAGTTTATACCTGCAATGAAAAAGCTGATAGCTGAATTGAATGATTTCTTAGCTGTTCATGCAGATGAATATGCAGCTGTTGAGGCAAATAAACAACGTGAATATATTATTAGTCATTTGACAGCAGATAACTCAGCTGTTTATGCTTCTCTTCCGGAAGGTGTTGCACGGCAATTGACTCTTGACCGCGACCCCCATGGAAATGTTCAGGTATCTTTGATTGAAACAGAGAAATTATTGTCGGAAATGGTTGGTAAGAAGTTGGCAACTTGGAAGGCTGAAGGTAAATATGTTGGTAAATTTTCTGCTCAACATCATTTCTTTGGTTATGAAGGACGTTGTGCTGCTCCGTCAAATTTCGATGCCGATTATTGTTATGCACTTGGTTATACAGCATCAGAGTTGATTGCAAATGGAAAGACTGGATATATGTCTTCTGTTCGTAATTTGACAGCTCCTGCAGAAGAATGGATTGCAGGTGGTGTTCCTATTACTATGATGATGAATATGGAACGTCGTCATGGAGAAATGAAACCTGTTATTCAGAAAGCATTGGTAAGACTGGATGGAACTCCATTTAAGACGTTTGCTGCAGTACGTGATACATGGGCTAAAGATACTTGCTATGTGTATCCTGGTCCTATTCAATATTTTGGTCCTACGGAAGTATGCGATCAAACAACAAAAACATTGCAGTTGGAACAAGCTAAATGAGGATTGTTTTGATCTCGAATAGTGATATAAATTAATATGAATGTCATTCTAGGAATGTTAATATTGAAAAACATCCTAGGATGACATTATATTTAAGAACATATTTATCTTTTATGACATGGCAGAAAGAAAGCCTGTAAGTAAATCTCGTAAAAATTTATCTTCAAAGCGAAATGTTTCGACTCGAATTAGAGATAAACAGTCGGAAGAGAAAAAGGACAATAAGCTTAAAGAAGGTAGAAAAAAGAAAAAAATGCAATCTCGGCATGCAATGCCTTCTTGGTTGTTTTATTTATTGACGGGTGCAACAGTCTTTTTGTGTGTTATAGCATTTTATTATTTTTTTATTCGTCCATATTCCTATCGTTGGAAGCCATGTTATGGAATGAAAGCATACGGTGTATGTTTGCCTTCGGGTTATCAGATTCATGGTTTTGATATTTCACATCATCAAGGTGAGATTGATTGGTCGGAGCTTCGAAAGACGCAATATACACCATTCCCTATTCGCTTTGTTTTTATGAAGGCTTCCGAAGGAGGTGATTTTAGTGATACAACTTTCCTGCGTAATTTTGATAAAGCTCGTCGGTATGGTTTTATCCGAGGTGCATATCATTTTTATAATCCTGAGACAGATGCTGCCAAACAAGCCGATTTTTTTATCCGTTCTGTGAAGTTAGAACCGGGTGATCTCCCACCAGTACTTGATATCGAGAAAGTGGGGGATAATGCATATAAACTGCGTAAAGGTGTACAAACATGGTTGCAAAAAATAGAGAAACATTATCGTGTAAAACCTATTCTTTACGCATCTTATAAATTTAAGCTTCGTTATTTGAACGATTCTATATTTAATTCTTATCCATATTGGATTGCCCATTATTATGTTGATTCGGTTGCTTATCAAGGTGAATGGAAGTTTTGGCAGCACACCGATTCGGGCATACTTCCCGGTATACAAGAAGAAGTTGATTTGAATGTATTTAATGGGACATTGGATGAATTGAAACGGATGACTATTTTGCCTGATTCTACGTTTAAGAAATTGTAGATTCAATGATTGTAGTATCAAATTGTTTTATGAATGTTTTTTGTATTATAATAATTGGCATACTTTTTGGCTTGTGGTGTTTTAATTTGTATAGGTTAGTATTATTACTTTCTGGAAAAAGATATGTTAATGAATAAAAAACGGGCAGACAAATTCGCAGAATTGTCTGCCCGTTTTTTTATTTTTTCATGATAAATTTAACGGCAGCCCAGCGGTTTTTTTCTCGGTGGTGAATATATTCCATACCAAGCGATTCCGCTTTTTCCCGAATAACTGGAATGTCTTCTGTGTAAAAGCCACTCATTAATAATTCAGACCCTTTGTGCATACATGAAGCGTATGCCGGCATATCCTTTAAAAGGATATTGCGATTAATATTTGCGATAATGACATCGAAAGGTTGGTGCTCTTTTAAAAGTGAAGCATCTCCCAATAAGACTGTAATGTTTTCAATATGGTTTAGAGCAATATTGTCCTTCGAATTGTTCACACACCAATCGTCTATATCGATTGCAGTAACCGGATTTGCACCACGCATGCTGGACAGAATTGCGAGAATGGATGTTCCGCATCCCATATCAAGCACCGATTTCCCTTTTAAATTTGTATTTAAAAGTTCGGTTATGATGGAACTTGTCGTTTCATGGTGCCCCGTTCCGAATGCCATTTGTGGATTAATGACAATATCGTATTCTGCTTTAGGATAATTTTTATGGAAAGTACTGTGTATTACGCAACGGTTTTCTATAACAATTGGTTGGAAGAAATTTTTTTCCCATTCTTCATTCCAGTCTTTATCTTCCTGTTCGCTTGCAATGTATGTGATAGAAACATTAGATAAGGGGAAATTAGAAATCAGTTCGTCTATTTTTTGTACATCAAAAAGCGGTTGCTGGATGTAAGCTTTTACCCCATTTTCGCATTCCATAAAACTTTCGAATCCAATTTCTCCCGCCAATGCGGAAATGATATCAGTGACGGTTTCGGTGCAAGGGGAAGCAGTAAATGTTACTTCAATGTATTTCATATAAAAAGAAATTTAAATTTGCGACAAAAATACGGAAAATAGGGAAAATCCTATTTTTAAATAGGGAAATTCTATAGTGAGATGAAAAGATTCTCTTTACTTTTGTATAGTGAATAGAAGTATATCGTTTATTATAAAATTCTTCTTAAATATGAAACATTATATAATAGCTTTACTGTTGCTGATTTGCTTACCGTGGCAAGTTATGGCACAAAGTAACGACGACCTTTATTATGTTCCTAAAAAGGAAAAGAAACAAACAAAGGATCAGAAAGTAACGGTTAAGTCGGAAGTAAAGCAAACCCAAGTGAAAACGGTTTCTGTGAGTCCTTCTTCTACTGCAGTGGTAGAAGACGTATCTGGAAAAGTGCGTGATATAGATGAATATAATCGTCGGAGTGTGACGAGTCAAACAACCTATACATTACCGAGCGATACTCTTTATGTAGACGAACAAATATCGGACAGGCAGGGAGAATGGGTGAATGGATTTGATGGAACTTCCTCGGATTATGAATATGCCATGCGTCTAATCCGTTTCCGGAATCCGGCATACGCCATACCGGTAGGGAGTGCATTATATTGGGATGTTGTTTATGGAACTTATCCTTCGTGGTATTGGAATATTTACGATGATGGTTTTTATGCTTATGTATTTCCTACATATAGCAATCCGTTATGGTGGGATTGGCGTTGGAATTGGAGTATTTCCGGTCCTTATTGGAGTATAGGATGGAATTGGGCTCCATCATGGTATTATGCAGGTTGGCATTCTCCTTACTGGCATGGTGGATATTGGGGCGGTTATTGGGCAGAATATTATAGTCGTCCGTGGCATCATCATGGGTGGGCTGCAGCAGGTTGGCATCGTCCGGGGCGTACAGACTATCGTTCTTCGCGTTATCGGAATTATACAAGTTCATTAAGAGGTAATGAAAGTAGTTCTCGCCGGGGAACGCGTTTGGTTGGCACGGCTTCCAGTTCAAGAGGGGCGTCTTCTTCGTCGGGAAGAGTTGTCCGTCCTGCGTCAACAGGAATAAATGGCAATGCTGCAAAACCGGGAAGGACAATTGTTGGCGGGTCATCGACTCGTCGTGCCAGTACTTCGTCTGTCGGAAGAGTTGTTCGCCCTTCTTCTATCGGAAATAATAGTAATGCTGTAAGACCGGGAAGAACAGATATAGGTGGAACGTCAACTCGCAGGACTGGTGTCTTCGATCGCAGTTCTTCGCGCGGTAACATAAATAATTATGTTCGTCCAAGCAGTACAATGAATCGTACCGGAACTTCATATAATCGTCCAAGTAGCACACGCCGAAGTGTATTGTCGCCTTCGAACACCAATACGCGTCCGAGTTATAATACCAATCGCCGTTCAAGTGGAAGTAATCGTACTACAGTAACAAGCGGAGGTAGCAGCAGGCGAATCTCGACCGGAGGTGGCGGGCGTTCCGGTGGAGGAAGCAGTGTACGTAGGAGGTAATAAATAGCAAAAGTATAAGAATAGAGATATGAAAGTTAAAATGATTATGGGAGTAGTAGCCGGAATGCTGGTTACTACTTCATTTGCACAAAATCAATACGATGCGCTTCGTTTTTTAGGGGATGAATTGAATGGGACGGCTCGTTTCGTGGGCATGGGTGGTGCCATGAGTGCATTGGGTGCCGATATAAGTACGATGAGTACCAATCCTGCCGGCATTGGATTGTATCGAAGTAACGATGTGGCATTGAGCTTTGGGTGGAACTCTAATAAGTCGAGTGCAGATTGGGGTGGAAGTGTTTCGAATGAAAATCGTGGGCGTGCTTCTTTCGATCAGATTGGTTTCGTGTGGAGTACGAAGATTGGTAATAAAACAAATTTGCGTTATGTCAATTTTGGATTCAATTACCATAAACGAGCTAATTTTAACCGACAATTTTCAGCAAAAGGGAATTTGAATGGATTATCGTTGACCAATCAGATGGCCGGTATGTTGTTGAATGCCGGTGATGAAAGCGGATTATATTATTCGACAAACAGCGACTTTGAAGCATTGTTGAACGCTTCTAATCCTTATGTAAGTGGATATAATGGATTTTGGGGTGCTTCCGGGACTCCCATCTTAGGAGCTATGGGAGCCCGTACCGGATTGGTTGATGCCCAATGGGATGAGGAAGGAAATATTGGTGATGGGGATATTTTCGGATGGGATGGAGAATATGGTCGATATTATAGTCGTGAAGAAGGAGGCATTAATGAATACGATTTCAATCTTTCGTTTAATATGCTCGACCGTTTTTATTTTGGGGCGACAGTAGGAGTATACGATATTCGATATAACAGATATTCTTCTTATTCTGAAGATATTACATACGGACCGGATAATGATGGAAGTTTTACATTAGACAACTGGTATCATACGGAAGGGACAGGGCTCGATTTAAAATTGGGTATGATTATTCGTCCTATGGAATACTCTCCTTTCAGAATAGGTTTTGCAATACATACTCCAATTTGGTACACATTAACCGATCATTATACAGCAACGTTGTCGAGTCATTATAGGTTGGGAGATGTAACCGATGGAGATACGGAGAATCTTCAGAACTATTTTCAGCCCGATTATGTGTGGGATTATCGTCTTACCACTCCGTGGCGTTTTAATATCAGTACAGGGACTGTCTTGGGAGGAGCAGTAGCATTGGGAGCCGAATATGAATATGAAACTTATCCGACTTCCAATATGTCCGACTTAGATGGTTACGATTTGAACGGAGGTGTGGCTATTGATGAGACTTTAAAAGGAGTACATACTTTACGAATAGGAATGGAAACAAAGATAGAAGGTTTTGCCATTCGTGCCGGATATAATTTCAAATCGTCTCCCATTAAGGAGGAATCGTTTAAAAATATAGCAGCTACGGATAATACCCGTACCGACCCTGAATATATGAATGTAAAATCTCGTCAGACTTTGACAGTAGGATTAGGATATCGTGGTAATTTATTTTATGCAGACTTAGGTTATAAGTACGATTTTTATAAAGGCGATTTCTATGCTTTCGATAATGTAGAATTGCCGGCTGTTAAGGTGAACAATGACCGTCATCAGCTTTTGTTCACAGTTGGTGTTAATTTTTAAACAGATGTAATTAGTCGATTTTTTTATAAGCGAAAGGTGCTCGAATTTTAGTGTTCGGCACCTTTTTATTTTGTCTTGTCGTTTCTATTGAAAGAACTTTACGTTATGATGAAAACGCGACCATCTTTTGGATAAAACGATATGGCTTTTTGCAAGGATTACAATTTATTTAAAATGCGGTCCATAACCCAGTTGGTTGGTGTCGCGCTGGTACCATCGCAGGTACATATTGCCTTCCCTTGCAGATGTTCGACAACAGCTTGAATGAGCGGTAGCTGAACATGTGGCGGGTTGGTAGGAAGAATTTCTTCACGTCCCCGTTCTGTGTGAAGTGCAATAGGTTCGTAGGTAAAGACAGAGAAGCAAATCATACCTTTATCTCCGATAATTTCAATGCGGTCTTCTTTAGCCGATTCGTGTGCGACAAAACACCAAGATCCGGAACCCGGCAAGCCTGATTCAAATTTAAAGCAAGCACTGATGGTATCTTCTGCCTGATAAAGTCCGCCACGATTGCTTTTATATCCTTCTGCTTCAAGAATACATCCAAACATTTCTTGTAGCAAATCGAGTTGATGGGGGGCAAGGTCATAAAAATATCCGCCTCCGGCAATATCCGGTTGTACACGCCAAGGTAAATTAGTACTATTGTAATCTAAATTGCGGGGAGGTTGTGCAAAACGTATTTGCACATTAATGACATTTCCTATTTCTCCTTCTTCCACCAATTGGCGTACTTTCTGGAAATAAGGAAGGTACCGGCGATAATAAGCAACAAAGCAAGGGATGCCTGTTTCCTGTGAAATACGGTTTATACGGGCACAATCTTCATAACTTGCAGCCATTGGTTTTTCAATATAAACCGGTTTCCCGGCTTTCATTGCCATGATAGCAAAGGTTGCGTGCGATGACGGAGGGGTAGCTATGTATATGGCATTAACATCTTCATCGCCTATGAGTTCCTGAGCATCGGTATACCATTTCGGAATTTGATGGCGGGTAGCATACGATTGGACTTTTTCTTTATCCCGGCTCATGACAGCAACAACTTTCGAACCTTTTATCATATTGAAAGCCGGTCCGCTTTTCTTTTCTGTTACTTCTCCACAGCCGATAAATCCCCATCGGACATTTTCTAGTTTAATCATAATGGTGTATGGAATTAAGGTTAGTTAAAATAGCGTTTATATAATTGTTTGTATTCATCGGTCTTTTGAAATCTTGTCAGCCATTCGTTTAGACTGTCAAGTAAAGCTGGTGCATGTTTGTTAACCCCCCAAGCATAAAATTGTGTGAATCCGATATCAAGTTTAATGTCTAAATTGGGAAAATCTGTGATAAGTTTTTGGGCGATAGAAAGGTCGCAAACTGCATAGTCGATATCTTCTCCTGCTACCATGGCTAATAATTGTTCAGGTCCGTACATATCTATTTCTTCAATATAGATTGTATCTGCAATTTCATTCATTAAATTGTGTAGCCTGAGAACAGCCGGCGAACCTTTGATCGTATAAATTTTCTTATTGGCCAAGTCTAATTGGTTTTGAATAAAAGTCGAATCGTTCTCCGGTTTTTTTTTACGTTGTATCAATACTTGTTTACTCAGCAAAAGCGTATGAGTAAATAAGAGCGAGTCTTTCAGCGGACTGGTTATAACTGTTCCTGTGGCAAGAATATCGTATTTCCCTTTTGTTACGCCTTCTATTCGTTTTTCATAACTCATTTCAGGAGTTACTTCTAATTTCAGTTTTTTTTCTTTTGAAAAGGCATGCAATAATTCATAGTCGAATCCTTGTATGGTATTTCCTTGTACATGGTAACTGATAGTATTATATTCGGTTACAGCATGTAAGATCCCCGATTCTTTTATTGCAGGATAATCTCTGGTTATACTTTTCGGTGATGGATTGTCGATGGTATTTATCCATACAATCCCGATGATTATAGCAATTATGGAAATAGCATATTGTGTTTTTTTCCTAATCATGGCATAAAGGTTTACAGGCTAATCGAAGAAATTCCATGAAATTCCGATTTTAAATAAACGGGGATTTAGTGGATAATGCGGAATTTCGAAATAACTTTTTGCTCCTTGTCTTTGTAACAAGTTGTACATCTCTAAGAATATGCGTGTACGCTTAAGGTGTAGGTTGATATATCCGTTTACTAAAGGATATCCTCCAAGTTTATATTGCGTGTCTTTGTTTTGCAGATAAAACTGTCCGATGGCAGGAGCATAATCGGGTGCAAAATATTGGGTGAAATAACGTAAGTCGGCACCCATTTCTATTTGAAGAACCTTCTTTGCCAAGCTGAATTTCAAGTATAAGTTATGATATAATACCCAACTGGGTAATGGGAGGACATTTTGGTTGCTTGATGTTTGATAGGTTATTTCGTTTTCTGAATGTAATATTCCGAATTTAAAATCTTGGCGTAAGCTGGCATTAAATACTTGAATGTTTCCGGAATGTTGTCCAACACCTACATTATTGAGGTAATTTGTTGCGGTAGACGATTCTCCTGTAGCAGACTGGGCTTGCGACAGATTTTCTAAATAAGTATAATTTTTAATGTTTTCTATTCCGGCATTCAGTTGAGTTTTCCAATGTTCAATGCTCAATGTTCCTTCAATGCGTGTACGCATTATTTTCGATAAGTCGTTATTATCCCACCAATAATGTTTAGAATGGAAATGACGATAAAAGAAAACCGGATTTTGATTCTTTATGTAAGCTTTGGCTTTCAGCCTGACAGTATCATTGAACAAGTGGAAATTCAGGCTTCCATTCCCTTCAATGTTAAATTGTCCGGCATCTTCTCCGGCGATGGCTATTTCACCTGTTACATTATAGTGTAATAAACTACCTTGTTCTTTCAGTAGTTGTCCGCCAACCGATATCGTATGTTCTTTATATTCTTTCAGCAGATGCTGCCCGGGCGTTTCCAATGTGTCGATCATATTAAAACGTCTGAATTCATGCGACAAGAAAGCAGTGAGTCCGGCTTTAGCCCATTTGTTGAATCCTTCACGTAATGAAATGCCTACAATATTTTTAACTCCAAGCATTTCTATGTTGTCGCGGTCAATGTCTGGAAAGAAATTGTTAAGGAAATAAGTTTGATTTTGTCTTTCGTCTTGAGAAATATATCTCCTTTTGTTTATATCAACTTGCAGTGTATGGATAAAACTGGTAACAGGGACGAAGATTTCTGTATTGATGGTATCGTTTTCATCCGGATTTTCTTTATAGAATCCTACATTATACCGGTGGGTCAGAAAACCATGATATCCGGTGTTGTGGTTCCAAATACTGGATAGATTAGTCGGAATTTCATCGTTTCCGTAAGTTTTTCCTCCTTGTGCCATTTCAAGAGGATTGGTAATGTAGCGGTCGTCGACTATACCTCCGTTTTCTGCAACTTTTAAATTGTCATTGATAAAGCTGAAATGCATATTGTATTTATCGCCTAAATAATATGCAAACAGATTGCCGTTGAACAATGCTGTTGACTGGTTTTGATATTTACCTCTACCGTAAACATAGTCAATATTAAATCCAAATCCTAACCGTTTGTTGGCATTTACGGCAAAATATGCTTTAAAACGTTCTTCTCCGCCTCGGCTACTTCCTTGCTTGTAGTAAGTCAGATTGGTAAATGGCGATTTCGTGTTAGTATATGTCACCTTGTCGGGGGTAATTACTGTAAAGTCGTAAGGGTCGAGAAAAAAAGATTGGGTTGGGTCTTTCCTGTCGAAAAATACATGTGCAATACGTGGGGCTCCTAAATTTCCTAAGTAAGAATAATGTCCGGTTTCGCCACCTGTATCGTTTGTGTTTTGGAAATTGTGTTGCAATGTGTCAACAGGGACAAATGTAATGTTACCAAATCGGCTGTCAATTTTCCATGAAGATAGTCCGATAGGGATTGTATTCGCATCAATTACTGAACTTGTGTCGATAGGAGCTCCATTACGGTCGTATAAATTTCTGTCAAGCCCCGAAGCGGAATTGCCAAACTGATTGGTAAATTGGCTTTGAAGAGTATTTTGTGCAGCGATATGTGTGCTGATAAGTGCAATGGCTATGATAAAAAATATTTTCCTTCTCATAATGGAGACAAAGATAGATAATCTCTTTGTAATAAGCGAAAAAAATCGGGATATTGCAGTAATAATTAAGTTTTTGTCGGGAAAAATAGTTCAAAATATCAAGAGGAAATAATGAAAATGAAATGTTCTTTTTTTATTTGATGAAGAGAAAATCATGAAAACGTCAAAAGGAATTTTACAAAATTTTTTTTTGTAAAATTCCTTTTAAGTATAGCAGGTAAAAAACAATGCTTTCAGACAGTTTCTTTAATAATATCCATCCCGATGCGGATAGCCTCTTCATTCATTGGAATCAAGTTGTGATGACGTTCAGGTAATGTCTTGCGAAGTGCTTTTACAACGCTTTCGATGGATACGATAGGACGTAATTTTAATAAACCGCCCAGTACAATCATGTTGAATGTTTTAGCCATTTTGCGCTCATTGGCTTCATCCATGGCATCTATACGGTAAATGCGGATGTCTTTTCTTGTCGGTGGATTGATGATGCCATATCCGTCGTAGATCAAGATACCTCCGGGTTTAATTTTATTTTCGAATTTAGCCAGTGAAGGCTGGTTTAGAATAATGGCAGTGTCATATTTACTTAATATCGGAGAAGAGATGCGTTCATCGCTGATGATAACAGTAACATTTGCTGTTCCTCCGCGTTGTTCCGGACCGTATGCCGGCATCCACGTCACTTCTTTATCTTCCATTAATCCTGCATACGCCAATATTTTCCCCATAGACAATACCCCTTGTCCTCCGAATCCGGCTATGATGATTTCCTCTTTCATAATGTATGTATTATAGATTCGTCTGATTGTTATCTGTAGTTGTATCTTTTAAATCCCCGAGAGGATAGAATGGAAACATATGTTCTGTCATCCATTGGTTGGCTGCTTCCGGTGACATTTTCCAGCCGGAATTGCATGTGGAAACAATTTCTACTAAACTGGAACCTTTTCCTTTCATGCTGTTTTCGAAAGCTTTTCGTATCGCTTTCTTTGTTTTACGAATGGCTGCGACGGTATGTACGGCTTGTCGCGTAACGTAACATGTACCTTCTAATGTAGCAGCCACATCTGTCATTTTTAACGGATAACCATGTATCTCGGGATTACGTCCATAAGGACAAGTGGCAGTCTTCATACCTACAAGAGTAGTTGGAGCCATTTGTCCTCCCGTCATACCATAAATGGCATTGTTTATGAAGATAATAGTAATATGATCTCCACGGTTAAGAGAATGAATGGTTTCAGCAGTTCCGATGCATGCTAGGTCACCGTCTCCTTGATAAGTGAAGACCAGACGGTCTGGCCATAAGCGTTTTATGGCTCCCGCGAGGGCAGGAGCACGTCCGTGTGCGGCTTCTTGGCAATCAATGTCTAAATAATTATACATAAATACGGCACATCCTACCGGGCTAATGCCAATAGCTTTGTCTGCCATGCCCATTTCATCGATAACCTCTGCTATAAGTTTATGTACTACTCCATGACTGCATCCCGGACAATAATGCATGGGATTATCGTTTAAAAGCCTAGGCTTTTGATATACCAGATTCTCTGGTTTTATGATATCTTCTTTTGTCATAAATATTTCTCCTTTCAAAAATTATCTAAAGAAACGAAATACGACCTCTACCATTTTAATGAATAAAGAGGTGCCGCATACGTAAAGAAACAGACTTCTATTGTTTTCTCCTAAGTTGAAATAAAGGATAACCGAAACAACAGCTCCGATCATGAATAAAATATTCAGTACTGTTCTTATTTTAGAGATATTCATTCGTTTATTAGTTTTTTGTTTAAAGCATCGATTACTTCATCAGGATCTGGGACAATACCACCTAAGCGTCCAAAATGTTTCACCGGGATGCTACATTTCACAGCCAGCTGTACATCTTCTATCATTTGGCCACTGTTCAATTCTACAACTAAAATACCTTTCATTTGTTTGGCTCTTTCTGCGATAGCCTTACTAGGGAATGGCCATAATGTGATAGGACGGAATAACCCGACTTTAATTCCTTCTTCACGGGCGTGCTCCATTGCTTTTTGGGCAATACGTGCACACGATCCAAAAGCTACAATTAAATATTCGGCATCTTCACAATGAATTTCTTCGTACCGAGTTTCTTTTTCTTGGATCTCTGCATATTTTTGTTGCAGATGCAAGTTACGTTGCTCCATGATTGCCGGGTCTAATTCGAGCGATGTGATGATATTCGGTTTACGTCCTTTACATCCAGTTGTTGCCCATGGGCATTGTTTGATAATATCTTCTTCAGAACGTCGCGGCCGAGGCTGAGGCAAGACAACTTTTTCCATCATTTGTCCGATAACTCCATCGGCAAGAATCATTGCGGGGTTACGATATTTGAATGCCAGATTGAACGCCAGTTCAACAAAGTCGGCCATTTCCTGAACGGAAGCTGGCGCTAATGCAATGACATGATAATCGCCGTGTCCACCACCTTTGGTTGTTTGGAAATAATCGGCTTGGCTTGGTTGGATAGTACCCAGCCCCGGTCCTCCTCTCATTACATTGACAACGAGGCATGGAAGTTCTGCTCCGGCAATATAAGAAATACCTTCTTGTTTTAAACTGACTCCCGGGCTTGACGAGGAAGTCATAACCATTTTACCACTTCCTGCTCCACCGTAAACCATATTGATTGCTGCAATTTCGCTTTCTGCTTGAAGTACTACCATACCGGTTGTTTCCCATGGCTTTTGCTCCGCCAGAGTTTCTAACACTTCCGATTGTGGAGTAATAGGATATCCGAAATAACCATCGACACCGATTCTGATTGCGGCATGTGCTATGGCTTCGTTTCCTTTCATTAGAACAACTTCTTCTTCCATAATTTTTTAGCGTTAAATTTTATTCTTCACATTTTGCTCTATAGACGGTTAAGCATCCGTCCGGACATACAATGGCGCATGATGAGCATCCGTTACATGTGTCTTCTATTACTTGCTGTACGTAGTTGTATCCTTTCTGATTTACTTTCGAAGTGAGTGAAAGAACGTGTAAAGGACATGCCACAACGCATAAGTTGCATCCTTTGCAACGTTCTGTATTTACTACAACTACTCCTTTCATTTTAGCCATATCTATTACCTTATTGATTATACATATCTTTGTTGTAAAAGTTGAGAATGTCCATGATCATGTTTCTGGCTTCCACTGCCGGGCTTTCAGGATTACGGCTGATTGCTTCTTGGTAACTGTTTAACGCGCCTTGCCAATCTCCTTGTTTCCTGTAAGCATTTCCTAATAGATAAAATGCTTCGGATGCTATTTCCGGATGTGTGATAATTAGTTGATTGAGTTGTGTTATTGCTACATTTATATTCCCTTCTCCAATCAGTAGCTTGATAGCTTTGAACTTTTCGGTCATGTCCATAATCGCGTTAATAGTAGCGCAAATATAGAGTTTATTTTTTGTTTTTCCTTTTTTGTGGAGATAAAATCGTTAAATTTGTTGTGTTTCTTCTTCCCATGCATTGAATGCGATCGTTTTTTCAAGAGAAATTGCTGCAGATTACAGGATAAATTTTAAATTTGCGAGGGCATATTGTTTAATTTGTCAAGTGAGATTTTGATTATTCGTATGCTCATTTATTAGTGATACATTTGCATTTAAAATAACTAACTTACGTGTTGAAAATGAATAAGATTATTTCTAAAGAACATTTTTCAGAAAAAGTGTTTAAACTTGTAATAGAAGCTCCTTTAATTGCTAAATCGCGTAAAGCAGGGAACTTCGTGATTGTTCGTGTTGGTGAAAAAGGAGAACGTATGCCTTTAACAATCGCTGGTGCCGACCCCGTGAAAGGGACGATTACCTTGGTTGTACAAGAAGTTGGTCTTTCCTCTACACGTTTGTGTGAATTGAACGAAGGAGATTATATTACTGATGTGGTAGGCCCATTGGGAAAGCCTACACATATAGAAAATTTCGGAACGGTAGTATGTGCCGGAGGTGGTGTGGGGGTAGCCCCTATGCTTCCTATTGTACAAGCTTTGAAGGAGGCAGGCAATAAGGTTATTACAATACTTGCCGGACGAACAAAAGAGCTGATTATTCTTGAAAAGGAAATGCGTGAGAGTTCCGATGAAGTTATTATCATGACAGACGATGGTTCTTATGGCAATAAAGGATTGGTAACCGATGGTGTTGAGGCTGTCATCAAGCGTGAGAAGGTTGATAAATGCTTCGCAATTGGTCCGGCCATCATGATGAAATTTGTATGTTTGCTGACTAAAAAATATGAAATTCCTACCGATGTGTCACTGAATACCATTATGGTAGATGGCACAGGCATGTGTGGAGCTTGCCGTATAACAGTCGGTGGGAAAACTCGTTTTGTATGTGTTGATGGTCCGGAGTTTGATGGGCATCAGGTAGATTTTGATGAGATGTTGAAACGCATGGGGGCATTTAAGGATGTGGAGCGAGAGGAAATACATAAGCTGGACGAACATCCTTGTGAGTGTAAAGAAGAAGAAAGTTTGACTGACAGGAATGCTCCGTGGCGTGTGGAACTACGTAAAAAGATGAATCCGAAAGAACGTACCGCTATCGGGCGTGTGAAAATGAATGAACTCGATCCGGAATACCGTTCCCACAGTCGGAAAGAGGAGGTTAACTTAGGTTTGAATGAAGAGCAAGCATTGACGGAAGCGAAGCGTTGCTTGGATTGTGCAAATCCGTCGTGTATGGAAGGATGTCCGGTAGGAATCAATATCCCTTCATTTATAAAGAATATTGAGCGGGGTGAATTTTTGGAAGCGGCGCGAGTTCTGAAAGAAACCAGTGCTCTGCCGGCAGTCTGCGGCCGGGTTTGTCCGCAGGAAAAGCAATGCGAATCGAAATGTATTCACTTGAAGATGGGACATGAAGCTGTCGCTATCGGTTATTTGGAACGTTTCGCAGCCGATTATGAACGGGAAAGCGGGCATATTTCTGTCCCGGAAGTTGCGGAAAAGAATGGCATCAAAGTCGCAGTAGTAGGTTCCGGGCCGGCAGGTCTCTCTTTTGCCGGAGATATGGCGAAGAATGGTTACGAGGTGACGGTATTCGAGGCATTGCATGAGATAGGCGGTGTGTTGAAATATGGTATTCTGGAGTTCCGTCTGCCGAACAAGATCGTTGATGTGGAGATTGATAACTT
>DXCG01000065.1 GCA_019116145.1 Candidatus Phocaeicola gallistercoris | reverse complement strand
AATTAACACGTTTCAATATCCGGTCCCAACGAATCGATTCCCAAAAACTTTTCAACGGGTCAAGCGAGAACAATACGAAATCGAACTTACCGACCACAGCTTCTTCCGATATATAGCCAAAATAACGACTGTCTTGCGAATGACTGTGATTATCGCCCTCCATGAAATAATATGTACGCCGGGGAACATATACCGAATCGACTCTTCCGTTTATGAATATCCGATTCCGATAAACTGCTACATCTCCTCCATCGCGTATTATCAAAGAACGATAGCTTTCAACCGTCTTTTTATTAATTGCAATTGTATCGCCTTTTTCTATTACCTGTGAAACACGTTTCACCAACAATAAATTTCTATCGGAAGGACTGTTAAACACTACTACATCATTTACTTTCGGATGCGTATATCCCGGTAAGCGATGATAGTTCCACCTGATGTGTTCATCGGCTTCACGCAGCACACGAATCCACGTAAATGCATTTATCAATGGAATATCTGCCCATCGTCTTGGCAAACGTCCGCCATAAGCCAGTTTGTTTATCCATAACCTGTCGCCGCTTACCAATGCCGGTTCCATACTTTCCGAAGGAACGATGCATGGTTCCCCTATCACCATACGGATAAACACACAAACAAACACAATCAGAATAAAACCTTTTACAATCCGCATTTAGTTTATCCCTTCACAAATTGTTTGTTACACAAACATAAATACTTTATTGAATATTCAATATGAAAAAGATTAAATTTCACCTTACTCTCATTTAAGGATATTCAAATTTATACAAACATGTTTAATTCCCACTGTCATAGTATCGTTCCATTAGCGTTTCTATATACAGATTCGATGTTTCAGGAAACCCTTTATCAGGAAGAAACACGTGTGAAACAGTTCCATCGTTGTACAACACAAAACAATAAGGAAAATCATACGTCTCCAATTTCAAAGGAACCTTATCTACCAAATAGACAGGATAGTCTATCGACAAATCCTTGAATAGCGACATCAATCGTTTTTCACTCTGTGCGTATGCAAACAAAACGATATGTTTCTCCATCTCCGTTCCTTTGGTCAATCTCAACAGTTTCAATAAAATAAACCTCATACATTCCTCGCAATGCAATTCCGATATCCGTACCACAAACATCGGTTTGTCTTGAAGCGTACTGTCGCGCAATACTTTTCTCAAGCGTTCCGGCTCCCGCATTTTCATACTGTCCAATATACAAATGTGATCATTTTCCAATGTAATGGTAAATGCTTCTTTTAATATGCTTGTTTTTATATCGTTCTCTTTCTGTGACTCGACATAAGTGTTTTTCTTATGAGCAAACATTGTATATGAAACAGCACACAATATCAATACAATAATAGCCGAAACAATAGCCAATACTTTATATATCCGATTCATGTCTACTCTATATTTTCACACGATAAAACAATAGCACGGGGTTGCTGTCTTCCGTCACTCCATCAAATAAAGCATCGGCATCCTCTTTCTTGCACAGACTATATATCATGTCTTTCTTGCTCAATAAATGGCTTGCCTGAACACAAGTGACAAATACATTGTCTTTATACAAATTGCGATAGCCGATAACAAAGTGAAGACGAGGATCGAAATACTTCCCCGTACAGTAATAGCATTTCTTTTTTGCCTTGGAATAAACGGCAAAACGGGGCCAAGATGAACGGGCTACGCATATATCGAAAACTGCATAATCTTTCATCTCCATGAAATCACCATCAAAACGGGCAGCCATCTTCTTCAATATCTTTTCGTTGAAGTTTTGCACCTTCTTGTCTTCTTCGGTTATTTTGTTCCTTCCCTTAATGTTCAGATAGTAGTAAGGCACTGCACCGTCCGGTGTTATTTGGTAAATGGTATCCTGCTCCCTGTAAACTTGAAAATAAAGAAGTTTATCACCATACCAGTGAATCGGGTACCGGGATACCCAATAAGGAGAGTTTTCATGAAAATCACTTTGGAATGCATGATACTTGACATTCCCTTCCCAATCGCTTACTATGATGCAGGGTTTCCCTTCTACACCGTCCAATGGAAAGCCGTACGGATCTTGAGCCACTACAAGATTATCGCCCAACGGCTCATAGCTCTCCATGAAAAAAGGAGTTTTCTTGGAATCTCTAAACCTCCCGTTTTCATCGTAGAAAAGGACCTTACCCCCACCGGGGTTCGTAATCTGAATCATACCCGTTACGGGACTCACTGAAACATAATTTAAAGAGGTATATTCTTCAGGACCGGGACCCAACTTGCTTACTGTCGTTAAAAAACGACCTCGCATGTCGTAAACCGTCACCGTTTTGGAATATTTCATATCTTCTATAACGATTTTATCGTTCAGAAACAGTATATCTTCTACGTCTCCTATCAGATTGTCGTTTGTTGTCTCCAGCTTTATGAACGAATCAAATTCAAACAGGCTGTCCGCAGGATATGCATCGTCCTTGTTGCCCATATCTATATTGATTTCTGTCAGGCTGATATCACTTTGTGGAAGCACACCTGTCTGTACGGAAGAACCCTTTTGCCCAGACTGTTTGTTGCCGCAACCCGAAAGCAATAAACAGACCAATGCAACACCTATTGTCTTATCTATTTTCATCTTCCTGTTCTTTATGGTTACAAGAAATGTCGGGACACTACAAAGCCTCCCGGCATTTCCTTTTAATTTAATTAATAATTAGGATTGCACGGGTCAAAAGGACGGCAAACTTCTACGGAATAGCCATCTATGCAAGTTATCTGTTCCGCCTCATACGTTTCCTCCGTCTCTATTGATGTGGAACTTCCCGTACTGCTACCACTTGAAGCAGAACCACCTACTGTCCATCCTCCCATACCAATAGAAAAGCCTCCCGATATATCGAAAGAAGAACCTTCGGAACCACTCGATGTATTCGTAACCTTACATTTCACTTTTACAGGTTGAGGTCTCATTCCATAATAAACAGGACCGGAGCTATCTCCACCGGTACTTCCCCACGATTGGGCAAGTACATAGGCACTCAACTTGTTCGAACCGATTCCGTAATCGTTCAAAGAATTCTGAACATTCATTCCTAAACCCAACGCCAAGGCTATCGCCCCGGTCATTGTAAAAAATTGCTTCTGCATTGTTTTTTATAATTAGTTTAAAACACTTTTTTCATATTTTTACACGATAAAAGAACAATATAGGGTTGCTGTCTTCCGTCAAACCATCAAATAAAGCATCGGCATCCTCTTTCTTGCACAAACGATAAATTTCATCTTTAAATTTCATTACTTCGATAGCTTGCGCATAAGTAACAAAAACATCATCCCGATAAGGGAAACGAGGATTGAGCGCAAATCGAAGTCGTCCATCGAAATAATTGCCTGTGCAGTAGTAACACTTCTTTTTTGCCTTGGAATAAACGGCAAAACGCTGCCATGAGGAACGAGGTTCTGATAGACCAAAAATAGCATAGTCTTTCAATTCTACAAAATCGCCGATAAAATAGGCAGACAAACTTTCCAACTTCTCATTGAATTTATCGACATTATTTTTATCTTCCTCCTTTATGTTTCCATTTCGCTTAATATTTAAGTAATAATAAGGAAGAACACCATTTGGAGTCACCTGATAAATCGTATCCTGTTCTCTATACGCAGGAACAAAAAATACGTTATCGCCATAACGCCTTAAAGCATGCAGTGATACCAAATTGTAATCACCATGCAAGTCGGTAGGAAAGCCGCTGTAACGAACATTTTTCTGTAGATCACTGATAACCAAGCGCGGTTTCCCATCTAACGCAATCCCTTCATCCAAATGGCTGACAACAACATCATCGGTCAAAGGTTCGCACCGATAAGCAAAAAACGGCATTGGAATCGAGTTCAAGAACTTTCCATTTTCATCGAAACTCATTACTTTCTGCCCCCCGATGTCCGATATGCGAACAATGCCCGCAGTAGAATCTGCCGAAACATATTCCAAAAAAGAATATTCTTCCGGACCTTGTCCGAACGTTCCTATCCTATTCAAATATTTTACATTCATGTCGTACACAGTCACGCTTTGAGATATTTCCATATCTTCTACTACTATTTTATCGCGCAAAGGCAATATGTCGAAAATATCTCCCACCAGATTATCATCTGTCGTTTCCAGCTTTACGACAGAAGCCAATTCGAACAAACTGTCGAAAGGAAGTGCATCTTCATCGTTGTCCATGTCTATATAAACTTCGGTCAATCCCTCGTTCGACAGATTTCCTTCTCCCGATGTTTTCTTATCATTACACCCTGCAAACAAGATGCAAAGAAAAATCATGCAGGTTAATTCTTGTGTTTTTCTATAGTCAAACATTTTATGTACATTTTGATTAAACAAATTCTGATGCATACATTCATGTCCAAATTTCCAAATCACTAATAATTTATTTTACACGGACTCGTAGGCTGACAAGTCTGATCTGTCGTTGCTGGATAACATAATACTTTTTCTGCATCAAACTCTTTTACTATTTCTGTCGATGTAGAACTTCCTGTACTACTTCCGCTTGAAGCAGAGCCTCCGACACCAACTCCTCCTGCACCAACCGATACGCTACCTGAAACACCTGAAGAAGAGCCTTGTGAACTACCTGTTGTAATTGTTATTTTACAATGAACCTTAACTTTATGGGCAACCCTTCCTTCATAAATAGGATTTGAGCTATCGCCTCCCGAACTTTGATTTTGTGCTAAAACATACGCACTCAATGAATTAGAAACTATTCCATAAT
>DXCG01000064.1 GCA_019116145.1 Candidatus Phocaeicola gallistercoris | reverse complement strand
GCATAAACAAGGACGAATGCATCCGGACATCTCTTCGTTCCCCGGCCAGACTTTTTACCAACGGGAAAAAATCGTGCCCATACCTTTGCCACATCAACAAGAGAAAAAACCATATTTAACAGCAGAAATTAAAGAAAACAACATCGACTTTTTGTTAACAAGCCGAAGAATTATTTTCATCTCCTCGAAAGCTCCTTCCGATCTTATTTACTCCGAAAAAACAAATATAAACGAAGCACGAATTGTAGCAACTTTATTATCACATATTCACTCGCTGACCGATGACCATTTCAATCCTCACAAAACGGTAGGAGTTATTGTCCCCTATCGTAATCAAATAGCCATGATCAGAAAGGAAATCGAATTGCTGAATATTCCTTCCTTAAAAGATATTTCTATTGATACGGTAGAACGTTATCAAGGGAGTCAGCGCGATGTCATCATTTATTCATTTACAGTGCGCTATTTCAATCAATTAAATTTTCTTACAGCTAATACGTTTTCTGAAAATGGAACAATCGTCGATAGGAAACTGAATGTGGCAATCACTCGTGCCCGCAAGCAACTGATACTTATTGGAGACCCGCACATCCTTGGCTGTAATATTACTTTTTACAAACTTATAAAGTACATTGATACGCAAAATGGATATATAAATACGTCATACGAACATTTCTGCAAAGGAGATTTCCAAATTCCTTCGTATGAAAAATTCTGGAACTTGAGCGATGATGCCTACAATCTTCCCAATGATTTCCGACAATTATTTTATGATATCATTACAAAACCTTTATCTGACGACCCGCGGACTCAAAATAAACAAGAATCCCTATTGGGAAACTCTCACATACAAAATTTGGAATTCCTTGCATACGGTCGATACGATTTCTCAAAGAGCAGACAAGAAAATACGTTGCTATCACCTGACGATATAACACGATTATATGCTTTCTATTACATGCGTAAACATTTCAGCGCAGCATATACGCTTTTCCAAAGTTATGCCAACCGGATTTTCCCGGCATCTTCCATATCCAAACACATTGTTTTTTGCGATTTTTCTTATGAAACCGGTGCCTCTGCCTTTGCTCTTTTAAAAATAAACCACGATTCCTATCGGCAAGATATAACAGTCATTGGTTTTTATCCTCAAATAGAAATAATTAAGATTGCCAAATCTTTTCTTCAAAATAAAGCATCCCACACTCAGCAAACCATGTTTTCTGATCATTTATCGGATATTCCTTCTTGGTTTAAATATATCCGTATCACATCTTCCGATACCATCATTTTCAATATGTCGAACTTCTTTGACCGAATAACTCCACAAAAAGCTCACGACATTGCACAACAAATCAACCAACTGATATCTATCTATCCTCAAAACAACTATATACTTATTTACAGAGATGATTCCGGAATACAATCAAATGATCATTCATACACTGCTTTTTGCAGTCAACTTAATGGAAAGTTACAGCCCTTAAACGTTCAAATGCCTTTTAACGGACAATTTTATTACAATAATCAAAAACCCAATATCCCCTTGTCCGAATCTTTTATGTACGAAATACGTACCAACTTAATGCCATAGTTTAATGTTATAAATATGAATACCACAATGAAAAAAGCAATTATTATCGGAGCTACATCAGGAATAGGATATGAAGTCACCCAATTGTTATTGAAAAAAGATTGGATATTGGGCATTGCCGGACGGCGGGAAAGTATCTTGAAGGAAATTCAGAAACAAGCCCCCAACCGAATTAAAACAGCTACAATTGATATTTGCTCTGCCGATGCTCCTGAAAGGTTGAGACATCTCATTGAAGCAATCGGAGGTATGGATATTTATTTGCATTGTGCAGGAATTGGTCATCAGAATATGAAAGTAGATACGCAAATAGAACTCCAAACCTTAAATACCAATTGCGTTGGATTTACACGTATGATTACCTATGCTTTTCATTATTTTCAACAACATGGCACTGGTCACATTGCAATTATCAGTTCCATTGCCGGAACGAAAGGGCTTGGATGTGCACCTGCTTACTCTGCAAGCAAACGCTTTCAGAATATTTATCTCGATGCAATGGAACAACTTTCATACATGCACCACTCAAAAATTCATTTTACTGACATCCGACCGGGTTTTGTCGCAACAGATTTATTAAATGACGGGAAACATTACCCCATGTTAATGAAGCCGAAAAAAGTTGCAACATGTATTGTACAAGCTCTTGAAAAGAAAAAACGATTGGTCATCATAGATAAACGTTACCAACTGCTCGTTTTTCTATGGAGACTCATACCGGCGTGCTTATGGAAACGCCTTCCCATTAAAAATTAATGTCCCGCTTTAGCATATAAAAGTTTATTCAAAAGCAGAATTTTGACACGATTGTTCACCGGATACAATCCGCACTAACCGATGATATACATATCGGAAAGCAGGAACAAGAAATAAACAAGCGAACACCCATGCTGTAGGATCGCCGAAACAAACGCCCCAGAATCCCCACAGCGGAACAGCAATAACGCTTACCAATACACGGGCTATCATTTCTGACACACCCGAAAACATTGCCAGCTTCGTATATCCTGCTCCTTGAATAGCATATCGAAGGATACTTAACAACCCTAAAAAGAAAAAGAAAGAAACATTGATGTGCAAAAACAAAGCTGTGTCTTTTATAATTTCAGTCTCATGCACATTGATAAACAATAAAGCAAACTTATCAGCCCATCCCCATAAAATTATTCCCATAAATAGGACATAAACTATCATCATCAGCATAGCCGACTTTATTCCACTTAATATCCGACCGGGTTTACCTGCCCCATAATTCTGACCGCAATAGGTTGCCATTGCCATTCCCAAGCTGTCGAGAGCACACATACAAAACATTTTAATACGCATTGCTGCTGTAAAAGCAGCCACACATGCTGTTCCCAAACCGTTATTTGCACTTTGTAGCATAATGCTCCCAATCGCTGTTATGGAAAACTGTAACCCCATGGGAATACCAATTCCCAACAACTTTTGGGCTAATTCAGGACGAAATTTACGATCGGCTGGTTGGGTTTTCAAAATATCGAATTTCCGATTCATATACCCATAGCATAAAACTGCAGAAACACCTTGAGATATCACTGTTGCAATAGAAGCTCCTGCAACTCCCCAATTTAAAACCAATATGCAAAATAAATCCAAAAGGATATTGAGTACTGTAGATAGCAACAAAAACCAAAAAGGTGTCTTACTATCTCCCAAAGCACGAATGATACTCGACAATAAATTATAAAAAAAAGTAAAGGGTATTCCTATAAATGTAATAAGCAAATACCAGTATGCATCTGCAAATATATTTTCAGGAGTGCGCATGGTACGTAGTATTACGGCGCAAAGCAAACTTGTCATAATTGCTATTACAACAGACATTACAGTGGCTATTTTCAAACTAACTGCAACATATCGGCGCATTGTAACATAATCTCTTGCACCAAACTTCTGTGCTATCGGAATTGCAAATCCTCCACAGCATCCGTTACAAAAGCCAATAATCAGGAATACGACCGAAGTACTTGCCCCCACAGATGCTAATGCATTTATTCCTAAAAAACGTCCTACGATAGCAGCATCGACCAACGAATAAGTCTGTTGCAACAAATTGCCCAACAGAAGAGGCAATGTAAACTTGAATATCAACAAAAGCGGAGAACCCGCAGTCATCTCCCTTAATTGTGCCATCCCTTTATCTTTTTACATGAAAAACAGGGGCAAAGGTATAGAAAACTCTTAATATAATTTCTGTTCTTAACACCATTTATCGCTAATGATTTCAATAAAAAAACAGTTCTCCAAATTTTCCTTGAAGAACTGTTTTTTACACTTATACAAATAAACACTTATTGGATTCCTTCTTCACGAAGTTTTAACTGCCAATTCCATGCCGAACGCAATGTATCTTCTATGGACGTGTCTGCCGTCCACCCCAATTCTTTATTCGCATACGCAGGGTCTGCCCACACTTGTTCTATATCTCCGGCACGACGCGCTCCTATCTGATAGTTCAACTTCACCCCTGTTGCCGCCTCAAACGAGTGAATCAGTTCCAATACAGAAAGTCCTCTTCCTGTTCCGATATTGAAAACTTCCACCTTGTCTTTTTGTTTGTCATCCAAGATACGATGCATAGCTATCACATGTGCTTTGGCAAGATCGACTACATAAATATAGTCTCTTATGCATGAGCCATCGGGCGTATTGTAATTGTCACCAAAAACAGTCAACTTTTCACGAATTCCGATTGCGGTTTGTGTCAAATAAGGAACCAGATTTTGAGGAACGCCATTGGGCAATTCTCCAATCAATGCTGTAGGATGAGCACCTATCGGATTGAAATATCTCAATAAAATAGCATGGATAGGAGAACCGGAAGCAACTGTATCACGAATAATTTCTTCATTGATTTGTTTTGTATTCCCATAAGGGGATTCTGCTTTTTTGATAGGAGCTTCCTCGGTTACTGGCAACTTATCCGGCTGACCGTACACAGTACACGATGAAGAGAAAATAATACCCGAAACACCATGCTTCGGCATCAACTCCAGCAAATTGATCAATGACACAAGATTGTTCCGATAATAAAGCAACGGTTTCTGTACAGATTCACCTACAGCCTTGCTTGCCGCAAAATGGATTATACCTTTAATGCCCGGATATTTAGTAAAAACCTCATCCAACTTTTCATAATCCAAACAGTCTACTTTTTCGAATGCAGGACGAATGCCGGTTATCTTTTCGATATTGTCGACTACTTCTGCCCGAGAATTTGACAAATTATCCACTATTACTACATCATAACCATTGTTTTGCAATTCTACCACGGTATGCGAACCTATATATCCCGTACCGCCTGTAACTAAGATTCGTTCTTTCATTTTATCAAGGTATTTATGAAGTTTTTATTTCTTACGAGCAAATGTAAAAAGAAATCGACAAACGAACAACTTTTGTCAATACATTTATAGCAACATACCTGCTTAAAAGATATAAAACGCCATATCATATTTTTAATTTCCCTACACAAATAAAGGAGAAACTGAAGTATTGTCTCTCCTTTATTCCGATAGTATTCAGAAATAAACCGCACAAAGCTGGTTTTCTATTCCCCTGATTTGCTATAGGTCCTTTTATACCAGTCCTTGGATTCGGGGAACATCTTGTCGAAGTCGATGTTCATCGCTATCACAAAAAGCAACAGAGACAACACCAAAAAATATTCAATTTCATAACCTCTCTTATTTAACTTATTTAATATTAACTGGAAACAGGTCACAACTCACCCTATAAGCTTCACGGGTCTTCTCTAAAATATCCACACTACCTATACAAGGCTCACGAAAAATTTCCGGTTCTTTTTTCCAATCTTTATAATAAAGAATAACGTTATACCATATATCTTCCGGATTTACATAACCGATTCCCACATTATCTCCATATTCTGCTTTACGCAAACCCGAAAAATCTCCTGTCGTTATAACAGCATGGAGATTATCTCTGAATACATGTGGATATTCTTTTTGAAAGGCTTCTTTCGCAATGGCTATCAAAATGCTGTCGCGTTCTGCTTGGGGAAGTTTAGACAAAGGCTCTTTTTCTATAAGTTTCGTATCATGCCACCTATATAACGTAGTTCGTTGATCCCACCAAGTATGATACATCTCACGTATTTCTCCCGTCTTCCCTATTATTTCTGTTTCTATGCAACAAGTATCGCGATACATTCGGCCATCCCATTCTACATTGGTATAATAAAGTTTTACTTTATACCATTTATCCTCCGGATTCAAATAATCCGGATAATTAAGACGCCATCCCGTGTCTTGTCTGTCGTGAGTCCAAGTCCATTTCAAAGCCGGAACATAATTCCCCTGGGAGATTGTTGTAAAAATAACATTCTTCATACTATAACCCATCGGATATTTTTCCCCAAAAAAATCTTGAACGATTTTTACCAACATAGCGTTGCGTTCTGTTTTCGGCAAAACAGTCAAATCGACACTTTGTGCCAAGCATGGCACAAACAGAGAAAGTCCCCAAAATAAAAAACTTATTATTTCTTTTTTCATACCATCCCAGTTTAATTCTCCATAAATGAATGAAATTGTTTGGGAAGTACTTTACAGACTTCCCGATTCTTTTCCACAATACAGACGCTACCTATACAGGGACTGTGGAATATTTCACCTTCCTGCTGCCAGTCTTTATAATAAAGATCAATGACATAACAGATATCAGCCGGATGCACACCATCGAAAAGTTGCCCTTTTTCCCTAAACCATGGCAAACGAAAGTCTGAAAAATCGGTTGTAATAATATCAACAAACAGATTGTCTCTGTATCTGTCCGGATAAGCTTCTGCAAAAGCTTCTTTAGCTATGCATGTCAATATACTGTCGCGCTCTGCTACAGAAAGTGTACAAAGACGCCGGTTTTCTGCCGGGACATCACGCATCCTCCGTATATCTCGCCACCCATAGAATGACTCATTCCCCAACTGTATAAATTCGATCTCACCTGTTTTGCCTATAATAGACGCTGATGCCGTACAATCATTATACCCATTAAAGGTATCGTTTTCTTCCCTATGGTAAGGATAATAAAGACGCACCGTATAACCTATATCCTCCGGATTCAAATAATCCGGACGGTTACGTTTCTCTACATCCCATCCTTCGTATGACCACGGTTCATCCAATTTTATAGAATAGTTCCATTGAGTTATTATAGGAATAACCTCCTCCCGATAGCATTCCGGAAGTTTTCTCATAATAAAATTTTGAACAATGGCAACCAGTGTACTGTCGCGTTCTGCTTTTGGCAAAACAGTTAGGTCGATAACCTGTGCCCCTACAAACGGAACACAGAAAAAAAGCATAAATCCTAATATCCGTAATTTTCTATCCATCATAAATCATACTATTTTATCCAAGCAACATATCCTCTCTCAATTCATTTTCTTCTTTATCCAGTCCTTGGCTTCGGGAAACATTTTGTCGAGGTCGATATCAACTACCATAAGGCGGTTGTTTTTCCCTTCATAACCCACATAATAAAAATGTGTCCCACGAAGAATGTTACCTTCCGGAGAAGGTAAATGGCTCTCTATATCTATCTCGTCATTCAATGCCTGCAAAGGCAACACACCAAAGCTGACATCACCTTCAATGTAGTAAGAATATTGTATCTCACCGAGTTCTGTCAAGACAAACCGCCGCGTACCCTCATCAACAAACAAGTACATATCCCGAAACATACCTTTATAATACTCCGAATAATGCCACGGGTCCGTGTTGGCATACAACTTCGGTACGTAAGGTAGCGGGCGCATCATCGCGATGCTGTATTCACGACGCATCTCGTCCATCCATGCCAACTCACCCCGGTAGTTGAAGAAACTTACGTTATACTGGCGGGTTTCCCAACCATGTCCTATTTTAATTCTTTTATCTCTGAATCCCTTGTCCCTGACTACAAAATAATTTTCATGCATCACACCTTCGTCTATGTCATCCGTTGCCAGTTTCACACGGTGCACATCGCCCGTACCATCCTTGCTCAGGACGATAAGCTCGTGCGTCTGGTCGTGCACAAGGTAAAGGCTGTCCCCACGCAGACGGAACAGGGCACGCTTGGTATGCACATCGGAGACCTTGCGGCGCCACTGCAACTCCGTTCCCTTAAAGCAAGAGACACGGAGCGGGTTGCCACCGGCGAAATAGAATGTACCTTTGCCGTCGGTATCGAATCCGGAAAGGAACAATTCATTGTTTGGATAGTAACGGCAATCTATAGAATCGGGAGCATTTCTAATCTTGAAGTCCCAATAACTCAGAAAGGGATAATTCTCGTTCACACGTTGCCCCCACAACGGTGCAAGCGTAAGCAACGACAAAGACAACAGTAAAAAAGACTTCGTTTTCATAACAACCCATTTAAAACTAATTCATTTTCTTCTTTATCCAGTCCTTGGCTTCGGGAAACATTTTGTCGAGGTCGATATCAACAACCATAAGGCGGTTGTTTTTCCCTTCATAACCCACATAATA
>DXCG01000063.1 GCA_019116145.1 Candidatus Phocaeicola gallistercoris | reverse complement strand
GTGGTGTTGCCCGATGCCTTGACATCGCTCGGCAAGGAGGCTTTTAGCGGTTGTAGCGCATTGTCGTCGCTGACTATTGGCACTGCCCTAACCGAACTCAACCTTACGTCGATAAAGGACTGCCCTGGGCTGAAGGAAGTGATTTTCAAGGACTCCGAAACCCCTATTGTGGTTGACGGGTCGGGAGTGAATACTCCATATAACATAGAAGCCGCCCACATAGGGCGCGACATCTCGGTTGTTACGAATGTTTTTGGACTGTATGGCTTGTTCCAAAATTGCACCACGCTGCGCAATGTGACCATTGGCGACAATGTGACTGCGCTCTGCGACTATGCATTTGACGGCTGTACAAATGTTGCTTTAAATAAAATATAGCTGTAAATCAGAAAGTTATCATCAGTCAAAAAGAGAATAGGTAATGGTTTAGAAACCTTTGAAGTTCACTATTCTGCCCAATTCCAATAAGTCAATCAACTAATGCAAAGGTAGTAATTTTAATTTATACAACAAAAGATTCTTGTGAAAAACAGACTAATAACGAGATTCTTTTGTTTTATTTGCAAAAAAATAGAATGAAGAAATGTATAATATCTGGAATAATAGGTGGTGCAATAATAGTATTAGCTATTATTGTAGTAAGTGCCTTTGTCAATCCAATAAATTATGCTCCGATATATTTGTTGAATCCAGAAAAGGCTGTGTCTTATGCTGATTCGGTTTACATAGACAGTATTAGGTGCTTACATATTGAAGTACTAAAGGATTTGGAATCTAAAGGAGTATTGTTAAATCCTAGTGAATATACTTCACATATTGCAGATTATTATAACACTTTAATCGCATTTCTTTTAGGCCTGTTTGTAATTTTCACTTTTGGAACAATATATTCTATAAAATCCACGTCAAAGAAGGAAATTGATGATATCAAGACAGATATAGAGAATCATAAGTTAAAAACCGATGAAGCATTAAAGAAAAGTATCGTAGAATCATTAAATGAACTTATGAGAGATTCTATCTCTTTTAAAGATTCATGTATTAATGCTTTGTATGGAAGAATTGAAGATGAAATTTTGAAGCAAGAAGATAAAGAAGCCATTGATACTCGAATAACGAAAATAGAAGAAGATGTGAAGCTACTATATGGGGCATACGAGGAACTGGATGAAAAAAAGTCGTCTGAACAAGAAATAGAATGATTATGGGAGTAAGAGGTAGTAGAAAGGGGTTGAAAAAATCCAACACATATCAAGAGCCAGACTTGTTAGTTAGTGTTGATGATATATTAAAAAAGGCTGAGAAGGCAGGATTGTATACCGAAAATGCTTTGCATATAGAAGACTTAATATCGACCTTTGGAGATATAGAAATCAAATACGAAGCAATGGATGCTGCAAAATCAGGCTCATTAAGCTATAAAGATGGAAAATGGATAATGTGCATAAACAGCAATCATAATAAAAAGAGACAGCGATTTACAATGGCTCATGAATTGGGACATTATATGCTTCATAAAGGGAAAAATGTGGAATTTGTTGATACGACGTTTTTTAGAAGTGCAGAAATGGATTCCATAGAATATAACGCCAATGAATTCGCCTCTCGTTTATTAATGCCTGAAAATAAACTCAGAAAATTAATAGATGTAGATAAAATTAAGAATATCGGAACTTTAGCAGAAAAATTTTATGTATCTTCTGCAGCGATGAAATATAGAGTAATTTCACTTGGCTATAAAATAAAAGACAATGGATAGTAAATACTGGACTATAGTAAAAACAGGCGAAGCCGAAATACGAGCATTAGAAAATATTCCGAAAGAAGTATTATCTAAGACATTGCCATTGATAGAAATAACAAGAGGACGTAAAATTACAAAAGGCAAAACTGAAATGTATCCATTTGAAAAACGTCTTTCTAAATTAAAAGAAATATATCGTGGGCAGACTGTTGCTATTGATGTGACTTCTGAAGAGTCTTTGTCTTCTCCAGAAGTAGATTACTTGTATATGCCAGAATCTGGCTACAAGAATTGGATAGATTTTTTATTACAATTAAAAGATGAGAATATTTTTACAGAAATTATTCCTACTATCTTGTTCAATTTTGATGATATTGATTTTGAGAGAAATATTGTGCAGCAAATACACAGTCTAAAATCCAATTTTAAAACAATATTATATCGAAGTAGCATTGCTGACGAAAACTGTTATGAAGATATAGAATTCATAGGAAAAGAGATTGATGATAATAACTTAAAAATTATTATTGACTGTGGCTACGTTCCTCAAGCCTCATACAAGAATGTATCAAATAAATGTATTGCGAGGATAAGCAACATAAAAAAGATGGTAGCATCTAAATATGAATACATAATAGCCTCAACCTCTTTTCCTAATAATGTTAGTGATTTAGGCGATTCGGATTCTGATACGTTTAGCATTTCTGAGATTAATATGTATAATGAAATTCTAAGTACACATAATGATGTTATATATGCTGATTATGCATCCATTAATCCGATTCGAAATGATACTATAAGAATGGCACGTGGATGGATACCTAGAATAGATGTTCCGTTGAAGGATGTTATTTATTATTATAAGAAAAGAAGGCCTAAAGGTGTTAGAGCATACGCTTCAACATATACACAAGTTGCAAGATTAGCACGTTCTGATTATAGATTCCCTCACAATTTGTCTGAAAATTGGGGAATTGCCCAAATCTTATCTTGCGCCGAAGGAGGAGCACCATCAGCATCTCCATCTTTTTGGATTTCAGTAAGAATGAATATTCATATAACACAACAAGTGCAAAGGATTTATTCAATTTGAAATGATGATGAGAGAATCTCTAAATCTTCTATATGTGTTTGTATTCCTCTCTCTCTCATGAAGAGATTGAATCTATCTTTATACTTCTCAAGTAAATAAGTTAAAAGAATTTCTTGAATGTAAGAAATTCTTTTATTTGCGTATAGCAACCGAATTTCATCTGCATTATATTTTTGCAGAGAATAATGCCCTATTTTACTCAGAAATTTTGCATTTATAGAGTATAATATTTCTATTTTATTTCTGTCATTTTGGATACGGGGTGAGCGAATTTTATGCAAAGATAAATCTGCTTCGATAATATAAACACCTATATCAGAAGAAACAGTATCTAAGATTCTATTTTTAAATTTCTCTGTAGTCACAACTAGCACATAATTAAAAACTTTTTTGTATTCTTCTATTTGCTCTTTAAGGCGATTCAAGTTATCGCTATTAGACTTTATTTCGACAGCAAATATTTTATTGTTTTTGAGTACAACTAAATCTACCAATTTACGTTTTATGCCATACATTAATTCGTTGCCTATGATTAATTCATAGTTCTTAGATAGCATAAAATCAATAAACTTGCATTTTATATATTCTGCTGAATTTAATCCAAATAGTTTCATATTATTTTATTAGGCGCAAAGATAATACTTATTTTACGATTTTATGCAGCTATAACATATTTTGTACGCGATAAATTTATCTCTATCTTTATACAGTCTTTATCATCTTCTCGATGAATGTGATTTCTTCATTGGTTAAATGATATTTGGTATAGAGTTGTTGGTCTATTACAGATATGGCCTTATTCCAATCTATATCGCTTGTTTCCGTAAAGTCCTGGAGCGGAACGAAAGAATATGTGTCTTGTGTCATATTTTTTAATTTGCGTGTTCCTACTAAAAAGCGGAAAAATTTCGTTTCAGTATATTTTGATACATTATTAGCCTCATTTTCGTTAATAAAAGGTCCTATAGCTAAGAATGTTTCTGTGCATATTGTCATGGGGTCTCCTAATACAGTCTTGCCTATAATACGGGCAGGAACAGGATTTCCAAGCTGTCCTGCCGCACCGTCAGCCTTAGAAACAAAAACTTTCCATTTACCTAAGAATTTTTGCGCCCGTTCATCTTTAGTTTCGTATGACTTTAAGAATTTAAGTCCTCTTATGCCATCAAAGCGTCCAAATACTTTATAATATGATGGAGCATAATCCGATTTGAGACAACTAACATCGATTTTAAATAGATTACGTGGAGAAACTAAAGCTGAAAAGTTACCGTTTGAGGATTTAACTTTTGCAAGAATAGATAATGCTCCAGCGTCTCTAATAACCACATCTGTAGAATCCTCTGATAGATATCTTTCTGTGCTAATAACAGATCCATTTGTATGTGATATAAAATCACATTTGCCTTGACTATCCTTATCCCACATAAAATAGCAAATGCCTCCTTCTATAGCAACAGTAGGAAAACAATCATGAGCATCCATATAATCATGAAGAACTCTAATATGCTTATCATCAAGCATAGATTCTCTAAATTTATCAAGTCCTTTTCCACCAGTCATCCAACGTGAGGGCATTATCATTGAAATATATCGTGGCTTAATAGAACGAGCAATATCAACAAATTTATTATAGATTGCTTGGGCGCTACTACCTGTTCCTCCCCCATCCATAACCTGATATGGCGGATTACCTACTATTGCATTGAATTTCATATTGTCATTGTCATTAGCTTTCCAGAACGAGCGTCCCTTTGCCATCTTCTCGATGAAGTTCTGAGGCTTGTTCTTGATTTGGTTGATTAAATCCTCGAAATAACGAGTGTTTACTTTCGCCTTGCGGAAACCAACGAGCGTCCGCTTGGTAATGCTCTTTGCCATCGGCGTCTTGCAGACCACGAAGATGTTTTCAGCAACGGTCTTGTCCCACAGTGCTTGCTGCTCATCAAACGTGTCGGCAGAAATGGTGCTGTCCTTCAGCCAGGAGCGGTAAATCCTGTAAGCCATATAGAGCGGATACAAACCCGACTTGGAATTGATTTCAAGGATGCGGCTATTAGGAGTAAACACTTCTTCTGTCACTTTGCCGTGGTCAATGAAACGCGGCTCGTTAAGGG
>DXCG01000062.1 GCA_019116145.1 Candidatus Phocaeicola gallistercoris | reverse complement strand
CTTTAAACGGCGTAGCAACCACATCGGTAGTCCAGCCCAAAGTTTTAATGTCGTAAGTCAACGGAGCAGCCATAATCTGGTTCACGCCGTTTACGGCATGTTGCAAGTTCAGCGTAGAGTTGTTGTTGGTCCTCGATATGTAAGAGAATAAAGAGGTCAAACTCAACCAGTCATTGTTATAATAAATACCTACCCGACCCAAAGGCACCGAAATCTTATCGGTATTCGGCGTTGTAGCTGGAGCGAAGTTTTCGATACGCGGATGCTGGGTGATGTAAGTGAAATCCCCCGTAAAGCCAAACTGCTTAGTCAGCTTATAGGTAGCCGCAGCACTCAATGCATAGTTGAACCAATCGTATTCGATGGGAGCAGGAGCAATCTTTACTCCATTCGGGCTGGTCGCTCCGATGTAATAATTAGCAAAACGTCCGACAAAATCACCATTGGCATCCTTCACCGCTAAGTTCTCGCCACGCAACGCTTGATATTCCAAGCGTGCGCCGTAATACAGATTAAAGTTGTCCGTAATGTCCCAATCGTGGGTGAAATATATAGCAAGTTTGTTTTCGTGTCCTTTATAATACTCTGAAGCGTTCTTGTTGAAATCATAATAATAGCCGCTGGCTCCATACGAACGGTCGGCATACGTTGCATAATCGGCATTGAACAAACGGACAGGATAACTTCCGTCCATCGGCACCGATTGGTCATACATCGTTGTATTCGAAGTATAATCCACATCGTAATACCATTCGTTCACGCCTAAACGCCACGTACCGCTATTCACTTTGCGCGAAAGCTCGGTGGTAAACATGAACTCATCAATAAAACCACGGTTCAGGCACGACATACGGCTTTGCACATATTCACCGTCATAAGGTTTCATGCTTCCGTCCGTGGCTTCATACAAATAATTGATACCTGCCTCGTTTTGGTCGAGCGACATCGGGGTCTGATAAACTAACGAACCTGTAGCGTGATCGTATTTCACAATGGTTTTCCATTGCAAGCCATTATCCCACTTATAATCATTCATCAGAACAAACTCGCTTCCCTTGTTCTGAGTAGCATCATAGAGATTGGTCTTATGCACCTGCCCCGTCCGCATATCACGGTACATCATTTCATTGTCGATAGGTAAATAAGAAGTCGTACCCAAAGCGAACTTTCCGAATTCTTTCACGCTTCCATCGCCTACATAAATGAAAGGAGCCGATTGTGTGGCATAATTATATACCGGATGGCTATTGCTATAATGATACATAGCGGTAAATTCACCTCGGTTGTCATTATACCGTTTCGTTAAGGCAAACTTGTAAATCTGCGTACGGTCTTGGAATGGAGTAGACTTGATTTTGAATGTTCCCGGGTCGAAATCCTGATAAATGCTCCCACTGTAAAACCAATCTTTGGCAATCTCACCATTCAGGTTCAGCGAAATCTCGTGCATGCCGAAATGGTTCGCCTTATAATTTAATGTACCGTGAAAGCCTTTCTGCCCCAATTGGGTAAACGAATTGACCGCATAACCAATGTTTCCTGTAGTAATCGCCGTTTCCGAAATCTTCAACAAACCGACATGACTCAAACTGGCATCGGCACGCCAAAGAGAATTCACACTGTGAGGATTCGTGGCATACGTTACAGGAATGCCATTCTCAAGCACATTGACATCCGCCGATGGAAGCCCAATCTGAATTTCACGAGGTCCGTTGGCACTTGCCGCATTCAGCATCACATTCCGGTTTCCCTCTTCTTTCGAAGATTCACTTTTTGAAGAATTATCTTCCTGCGCATATACATTTATACACGCAAAAGCGAGCAAAAGAACTGCCGCACTCACCCTATACTTTTTATTTGTCCACATGGCATTAGTTTATTTAATGTTTTATGCAGACAAAAGTATATCAACGAGCCTACGTCCTTTTACATAAATGTTTCATTTCATCATAAAAATGATACACGAAACATTTATGATAGAAAATGAAACATTTCTCGCATTCAGGCGATATCCTCAAAATGCTTCTTTACGTTTCTTACATGTAAAGATAAGATAAACACCCAGCAATATAAGAGGAAGACTCAATAACTGACCTATATTTAATGCCATGCCAACCTCTTCTACTACTTGAGGATTCTTCATGAACTCCAAGCCAAAACGTGCTCCAAAAAAAATAAGAAGTGAAACACCTGTAATGAGTCCAACATATTTTTGAAGATGATATTTGCGATACATCACCCATGATACCACAAATGCAACTAAACAATAAAGCATTTCGTATATTTGAGTAGGATGACATGCCTGTGCTTCTCCATTCTGATTGTATAATTCTTGCCATTCACGAGAACGAACGAATTCAAATCCCCATGGCAATGTGGTAGGGAAACCAAAAATTTCTGAGTTCATCAAGTTTCCAAAACGGATACACAAACAAACAATTGCCACCGCCGGAATCATACGGTCGAACAACCACCAGACATTTTTCTTGGTTACTTTTTTAGAATAGATAATCAATGCCAATATTAATGCAAAAACACCTCCATGACTTGCCAGTCCTCCTTTCCATATTTTCAATATCTCTACAGGGTGGGCTGTATAAAAATCCCATTCATAAAACAAGCAATGTCCTAAGCGTGCTCCTATTACAGAACTAACGATGCAGTATATAAAAAGTTTATCGACCCAATTTTCCGGATATTGTTCTTTCCTAAACAAACGTGCCATGATTTCATAAGCAAAAATAAATCCGAGCCCCCACATCAACCCATACCAACGAATCTCCCACGAGCCTAAATGCAATAAAACCGGGTCTACATCCCATACGATAGAAGCAAAAATCATAATTCTTCTTTTTTTATCATTGTTATATTATTTACAAAGGAATAAAAAAAACTCTATTATATCATACAATTTCGATTTAATTTTACATTCTCTCTGCGATTTCAAACCTTTCTTCACCTATTATCTTTTTCCTAAAAAATTTATCTGCAACAGAAACGGCATTTTATCTCTTCACCTTTCCATAAAAACATCCTATCATATTCCCCCAAATATCATGAGAAAATAAAAAAATTACCGCACAATAATGACTCATTACTATGCGGTAACTTACGATGCTATCGTTTTATGTTTCTACTTTTTCTTATACTAAATGGGCAATCCATTCGTCGCGGTCGCCCGGGAGTAAATCGACTACAGGAATTTCAATCATGGTATAACACCCCGGTTGCTGGCGCATTGATGCACGTGCCACACACACTAAGACTTGAGCGGTGAGAGCCGGATTGTTAATTTTCATATCAAATTCGAATAGCTGATTGTGCGTCTTGCCTGAAACACCCTTACGCACCAAGTTCACACCGTGACCGACATCGTTCAAATCGTCAACACAAGCGACTTGCTTTACATGTGTTTCATCGTTTACAAAATATGGGTCTGACTTGATCGCCGCTTCCACTGTTTTAAAATCAGCACCTTCTTCCAGTTCTACATATACCATCCGACGATGAATTCCCGTGCCTACCGGAATCGTCATTGACAACGCATCTTTTACACCATCGATGGCACGTACAGCAACAGAATGCCCCATACTTCTTCCCGGACCAAAGTTTGTATATGTAATTCCTTTCGGAGCTATTGCCTCCATCAGTGTGCGTACTACAGAATCGCTACCCGGATCCCAACCGGCAGATATAACAGAAACAGTATTGTGTGCTTTAGCTACCTCCCCTAAAGAACGACGCAAATCACCAATCTGCGTATGAATGTCAAAACTGTCTACCGTATTAATCCCTAAAGCCAGAATTTCTTTTGCATACTGTTCTACGCTACGGGTCGGAGTTGCCAATATAGCTACATCGACATCTTTCAGCTCTTTTATATCTTTTACTACCTCATAATTGGACAACTCTGCCGGCTTGTTTGCTGCACCATGACGACGTACAATACCTGCAACTTCAAAATCGGGAGCTGCTTCAAGTGCTTCTAATGTAAACTTTCCAATATTTCCGTAACCAACTACGGCTGCTCTAATTTTTTTCATATACTTCTATTTTTTATTAATATTTCTGATCTTGATTCATATCGGTCTGCAAAAATATGAAAATGATACTAAGTTTGACAAATAAGGCTCTCACAATTTTCCAATTATCGAAACAAAAATTACAATTTATAACTCACTTATGCGTATTTTTGTACATTCGTAACAAATTTAATAGAAAAATATGATTGAATATATTAAAGGTGAACTTACAGAAATAACCCCTGCCATGGCTGTCGTTGAATGCAATGGCATAGGATATGGTATAAACATTTCTTTAAATACTTTTTCGGCCATTCAAGGAGAAAAAAACACGAAATTATTTATTTATGAAGCAATTCGAGAAGACACATATGCCCTTTACGGTTTTCTTACCAAACAAGAACGGGAACTTTTCTTATTGCTAATCAGTGTATCTGGCATAGGATGTAATACCGCACGTATGATTCTTTCGGCTCTTTCCCCCTCTGAATTATGCCATGTTATCAGCAGCGGGAATGAAAAATTACTAAAAACGGTGAAAGGCATCGGATTGAAAACTGCACAACGTATTATTGTCGATTTAAAAGATAAAATCTCAACTGAAAGTTTAAACGATACAACATCGCCGTTGTCAACTGCAACCATGAACGATGAAATATTCGAAGAAGCCGTATCGGCACTGACAATGTTGGGATTTGCACAGGCTCCTTCACAAAAAGTTGTATCTTCTATTTTAAAAGAAGCTCCCGACCGGACAGTGGAAGAGGTTATCAAATTAGCATTAAAAAGGCTATAATGGCAAAGACATATTGCATTTACAAAAAAAATACATACCTTTGCTTGCCGAAACCAAACATTATATTAACATTAAATTCAGATACAAACATGAACGCAACTTTATTATTCTTAGGATTAGGAACACAAGAAATAGTAATTATCGCCATTGTTGTCCTCTTATTGTTCGGTGGAAAAAAAATTCCAGAATTAATGAAAGGATTAGGAAAAGGAGTTAAAAGCTTTAAAGACGGAGTAAACGGCATAGAAGAAAGCATCAATGAATCTATCGACAAGGCTGGTACCCCCAATGAAGAGCAAAAGAAATAAACATCTATCTGCCAAAGACAAAAAGACTCTATATGTGACAATTGATTTATACATATAGAGTCTTTTTATATCTATTTATTCAGAAACTTTACTTTCTTGAATCTTCCGTTCTACAAATCTTAATTTCAAATTTGCTTCTTTCTGCTCTTTTCGTATTTCTTCCATCGCGGCAAGTATCCGAGCTAAATTACTAATTTCCACCACTGCCTTTACATCATTGGAGGACATTATCATCGTATAATTCCGATCACCGATAAACTCAAGCCGTATTTTCTTATCCTGATGTGCCACTATATATGCAGCAACACCTCCGTCTTTTCCCACCTTATAATCGGCTTGCTCTATAGCACGACCTAAAATTGTTGTCTCATAAGAATCGTTCGAAACAGGTGTTTCTGCAAAAGTCCCATCGTTTATACTAACCTTTACTGCCGTATGATGAATATTATTTCCACCAGTATAAATGGAAGTCAATGACATTTCTCCTATCTCATTAACTTGAGCCCGTAAAAAAGATCTTCCGATATTTTTCTCTACGACTTGCGTTGGATAAAAATAGTTCCCAACTTCTTGATAAACCGAATCTTTTTCAAAAGTGTATCGCCCTTTTATTGAATCCAAAGCAAGTTGTTTTATCTGCATCATACTATCCAGATATGCCAATGTCCGATATTGCTCTTTCATATCTATCTGCTGCATCAAAGAAATTCCAGCCTTACGAACATCAACCTCTTTCGGGAACAACATGCGTATACTGTCTATTTGTAACTTTGCCAAACTATAGTTCTCTGACTTAAAAGACAATTCAGCCCGCTGAAATAATATTTCAGCCTTTTTTTTATTGTCATTGCATCCCGATAATATAACCGGAACTGCAAGCACGAAGAATAATATTTTTTTCATACAAATCCTTTTTGTCCAACAAAAATACAATTTAATTGAATTACAGGCATTTTATCGCTCATATTTTTTGTACTTTTGCGCTTCGAATAAAAAAACAGACTGAAATTACATGAATATAAAGAAACATTTTAACCGTAAAGTATTCAAGCTATTGTCCGAAACTGCCGACGAAATGAATATGGAATGCTATGTAGTAGGCGGATATGTTCGTGACTTGCTACTACATCGCCCCTCGAAAGACATTGATGTTGTAGTTGTAGGAAGCGGAATACAAATGGCTGAAAAATTTTCCTCAAAACTGGGGAAAGGATCGCACATTTCAGTATTTAAGAATTTTGGTACTGCACAAGTAAAATATCGAGACTTAGAAGTTGAGTTTGTAGGAGCACGAAAAGAATCATATAGCCATGACAGCCGCAAACCGATTGTGGAAGACGGCACTTTGGAAGACGATCAAAACAGACGAGATTTTACAATCAACGCAATGGCTGTCTGTATGAACCAAAACCGATTCGGAGAATTAATTGACCCTTTCAATGGTTTAAAAGATTTAGAAGACCAGATTATCCGCACTCCCCTCAATCCGGATATCACATTTAGTGATGACCCTTTACGCATGATGAGATGCATTCGTTTTGCCACTCAACTTAATTTTTATATAGAAGATGAAACATTCGATGCCTTAGAACGTAACAAAAACCGCATCAGTATCATTTCTTACGAACGCATCACCGATGAACTGAACAAAATACTTCTTTCTCGTATCCCTTCGATAGGATTTGTCAATTTAGACCGATGTGGACTATTAGAATTAATATTCCCGGAGTTGGTTGCTTTACAAGGTGTAGAAACGCGCAATAAACGTTCACATAAAGATAACTTCTATCATACATTGGAGGTTGTAGACAACATTGCTAAAGTTTCGGACAATTTATGGCTGCGATGGGCTACATTACTGCACGACATTGGTAAGCCACGTACTAAAAGATGGGACCCACGTCTTGGATGGACTTTCCACAATCATAACTACATAGGAGAAAGAATGATTCCAGACATCTTTCGACGCATGAAATTACCGCTGAATGAGAAAATGAAATATGTACAAAAGTTGGTAAACTTGCATATGCGCCCCATCGTTATTGCCGATGATGTTGTAACAGATTCTGCAGTTCGCCGTCTTTTGTTCGAAGCTGGTAATGACATCGACGATTTAATGTTGCTATGCGAAGCTGATATCACATCAAAAAACGAACTACGAAAGCAACGCTTTTTAGATAATTTCAAGTTAGTCCGTCAAAAATTAAAAGACTTGGAAGAAAAAGACCGCATTCGCAATTTCCAACCGCCAGTCGACGGTGATGAAATCATGCATACATTCAACCTTTCTCCCTGCAAAGAAATCGGGATACTAAAAAATGCCATAAAAGACGCCATTTTAGACGGAATCATCCCTAATGAACATGATGCGGCTTTTGAATATATGCTGAATACGGCAAAAGGTTTAGGCTTAACGCCCACTAAATAACCATCATAATTCCCTTTATTTTTTCCAAAAGTTCAGCGCGTTTCTTAAAAATGTGCTGAACTTTTTTCTTTTCCCGATGACGTTTGGGAGCTTTACCTATAAAGAACAAATTATCATAAGAAACAATCATATATTTTGTTAAGTTACCTAATATACACAAGCACAACATACTGTAACACTATTTCCCCAAACAATATTTACCCAATTCGGACAACTTTTATCAAATCTTCTTTAAAATCTAATCCATTCTACATATATTTGCAAACAGTCTCATGTGGAAACTTAAATTGTTTTAATAGGGAATGCCGTGTAATTCGGCAACAGTACCCGCTGCTGTGATTTCCGATGAATCCGGACAGGCGAAAGCCAGCCACTGCCTCAACAGGCGGGAAGGTGTCTACGAAGAGGAATCAGTCAGAAAACCTGCCACGAGAGAAAAAGCAAACAATTTCATTTTTTATTTAAACCCTAAAATGTACAATGTATGAACGTTACAGAAATTTGTATTATCAAACGGGACGGAAAGCGGGAAGACTTTTCGGCATCCAAAATTTCAAACGCTATCGGGAAGGCTTTTCAAGCTACCGGGCTGGAAAACCAAGAACGGCTTATCGATGAAATTACCCAACGGGTCATTGCCCATTTCGAACATCCGACCTTGGGAGTAGAGGAGATTCAAGACCTTGTAGAAAACGAACTGATGAAAGTACAGCCCGAAGTGGCGAAAAAGTATATCATCTACCGCCAATGGCGGAATACCGAACGCGAACGCAAGACGCAAATGAAACACATTATGGACGGCATTGTGGCGATAGACAAGAACGATGTAAATCTGAACAACGCCAACATGTCGAGCCATACGCCTGCGGGACAAATGATGACCTTTGCCTCGGAAGTGACCAAGGACTATACTTATAAATACCTTTTGCCCAAGCAATATGCCGAAGCGCACCGCATGGGGGATATCCATATCCATGACTTGGACTACTATCCGACCAAGACAACAACATGCATCCAATATGACTTGGACGATTTATTCGAACGGGGTTTCCATACCAAAAACGGAAGCATCCGCACGCCTCAGTCTATCCAAAGCTACGCTACATTGGCTACCATCATTTTCCAAACCAACCAAAATGAGCAACACGGAGGGCAGGCTATCCCCGCATTCGACTTTTTCATGGCAAAAGGCGTATTGAAAAGTTATCAGAAAGCCATTGTGACGGGCATTGCATTCTACATGGAAATGAAAGGGAATGCAACGAACGAAAAAGCATTGTCGGCACATGTCCATACGCATCTTACCTCCATTGAACCGAAGAAAGAAGCCCAAACCGCATTCCTGACCGCTTTGGAACGCGAAGGCATCCTCTTAACTGAAGATGAATTAGGACATATCTTGTATTCCGCCCGCAAACAAGTGCGCAAAGACACGCATCAGGCAATGGAAGGGTTCATCCATAACCTAAATACCATGCATTCGCGTGGAGGAAACCAAGTGGTATTCAGTTCCATCAATTACGGAACAGACACTTCTCCCGAAGGACGTATGGTCATCGAGGAATTATTAAAAGCTACGGTAGAGGGATTGGGCACACAAGGCGAAGTGCCGGTATTTCCTATTCAGATATTCAAGATAAAAAACGGAGTGTCTTATTCGGAAGCAGATTATCAAAAGGCTATGGCTGACTTTGAAACGGCACTGAACGGAGGAATGAGCTTCGAGACTCCCAACTTTGACCTGTTCCTGCAAGCATGTCGCACTACGGCAAAAGCCCTCTTCCCTAACTTTATGTTCCTTGACACTCCTTTTAACCAAAACGAAAAATGGGATAAGGATGACCCGAAACGATACCGGTATGAACTGGCAACCATGGGATGCCGTACCCGTGTATTCGAAAACCTGAACGGCGAAAAGACCAGTTTGGGGCGCGGAAATCT
>DXCG01000061.1 GCA_019116145.1 Candidatus Phocaeicola gallistercoris | reverse complement strand
AATGAGATTTTTTTGTATTAAAAATGATTGAGATGTTGCATTATTCAACGGAAAGCCGTACTTTTGCACAACTATATTGATAAATATGAAAAAGTACATCATACTAACGTTGCTTTCGGGCATGATGCTCTCATCGTGTGGAGAGTATAATACGGTGCTGAAAAGCACAGACTATGAATTTAAATATGAAGCTGCAAAAGGCTATTTTGCCAAAGGTCAAAACAGTAGAGCCGCTACTCTACTAGAAGAACTGATTCCTATCCTGAAGGGAACAACCAATGCAGAAGAGTCAGCTTACATGTTGGCTATGACTTATTTTAACCAAGGTGACTATATTTCAGCCTCTCATTATTTTAATGTGTATTACACGACTTATCCACGAGGCACATATACCGAGTTGGCACGTTTCTTTTGTGGGAAATCTTTGTATCTAGATACTCCAGAGCCACGTTTGGACCAGACCAGTACATACAAAGCTATTGAAGAACTGCAAATGTTCATTGAATATTTCCCGACTAGTCCGCGTAAAGACTTGGCTCAAAACATGATATACGAATTGCAAGACAAGCTGGTAGAAAAAGAATACCTGTCTGCCAAACTTTATTACGACCTAGGTTCGTATACCGGAAATACTTCATACAGCAGCACAGGAAACAATTATCTGGCAGCAGTAGTGACCGCACAAAATGTATTGCGCGACTATCCTTATACCAAACGAAGAGAGGATTTGTCTATTTTGATACTTCGTGCCAAATATGATATGGCAAAGCAAAGCGTACTTGAGAAAAAAGAAGAACGTATGCGCGATGCCATTGATGAATATTTCGCATTCAAAATGAATTTCCTGGAAGCCAATATACAAAAGAAGTGGAAGCTATCTATAAAGATGCCAGCCAATACGTAAAAGATGAAGAATAATTAAGGTTTTTATAATAAAGTAAAATTATGGATTACAAAAAAACAAATGCTCCTACCAATACCATTACACGCAACTTGATGGAATTGTGTGAAGATACCGGGAATATCTATGAAACTGTAGCTATTATCGGGAAACGTGCAAATCAAATCTCAGTGGAGATGAAAAACGATTTGTCGAAAAAATTGCAGGAATTTGCTTCGTACAACGACAATTTGGAGGAAGTCTTTGAAAATAGAGAACAAATCGAGATTTCACGCTATTATGAAAAATTGCCGAAACCGACATTAATTGCAACACAAGAATATATCGAAGGTAAAGTATATTATCGGAATCCTGCAAAAGAAAAAGAGAAATTACAATAAATCCTACTTATCTAATAAACACAGGAACGCATTATTCTCCTCCCCTTTCGCATAAAGGATGCGTTTCTGTGTTTTTTATTTTATTGAAACTCGATTATGATACAACGCATTCAAACTATCTATCTGCTTATTGTAAGCATTTTGCTCATTGTAATGATGCTAATTCCTGTAGGGCATTTCTATACAGAAACCAATGTTGCGGAAATGACAAATTTAGCAGTAATAACAGCCAATGGTACTGCTGATTATACCCCATGGGCATTATTTGTTATCTTACTCTTATCAACGATATTGGCATTTGCCGCTATCTTTTTATATAAAAAACGTATGTTGCAAATCCGCCTGACTATTTTCAGCACAATTATCTTGATTGGGTATTATATCACGTGTGCTGTATTTGCTGTATCCACGTTATCAGCTTACGGAAGTTTCACACCTTCATGGTCTATCTGCCTGCCGTTCATATCCATTATCTTGAACTGGCTTGCCATTCGTGCTATCAGAAAAGATGAAGCTTTAGTCAGATCCTATAATACAATCCGCTAAGCGAATCTATAATGATTATAAAAGAGGGTGTCTCAAAATAGAAATAAGCTTTCATTTTGAGACACCCTCCTCTTTTTGATTCTTTATTCTTCATTTGCGAACATCGGATCCCATGCCGGAAGCCGGATAGGTTTCTGTTTCAATATATCCAAGACCTTAGCCGGTACATATTTCTTTTCTACAACCAAACGGAACATATATTCATTGAACCATTCATCGGTCATGATAAGATGTCCCTGATAACCAGCCTCAGCACCCCAACTGTTTTCTACCATCCATTTCTTCGGCTTGCCATTGGCATCCAAATCAACCGCCATTAATGTCATGGCATGGCTTGAACCGCTGGCAAATGTCTGGATGCGTTGTTTCTTATCCATGTTGAACGTAGTCCCCATTAAGGAAGCATAATCGTAATTGTTCAAATCGAGCGTTCCCTTTTTGCTGTCGAGGAACTTGCCTACATCACAAGAGAAATACATCATCGTACTGTCCTTAATCGATTTGATTGCCATTTCCTTGATGTCTTCTATCGGCAGATTCACATACGTCCAATTCCGTCCGTCATACGTATGGCGGTCATAATCGATTTCATAACATTGATAAAACTCCCGGCTTGGGTCATTCATCAACATGACATAATTACCCGTCAGGTCATTGCCTAAGAAAGTCTGATAAAACGATTGGGGAGTATATTCTTTGGTTTCCCCATTCATCGTCCATTCAAAACGGTCTACCGGCTCGCCAAAAGCCAATGCCAACATGCGGTAAATAGTCCCCAACATCGTTGTTTTCTGTTTGGCTAATGCAGCTTCATTTGCACCTTCAGACGCTGATTGGCGTAACTGCAAACCAAATTCTTTCAGTTTCGAGCCCACCAGATTAGCAATCTGGCTTGTATTTTCACTGCTATATGTTTCAGGCATTACAGAAGCCGGAACAACCCCATAC